>JAJYFW010000034.1 GCA_021785335.1 Pseudomonadota bacterium | reverse complement strand
GCCGGCTTCGAGACCACGACGGCGCCGGTCGCCGCCATGCTGGCCGAGGGCGTGCCGGACAATCTCTCGGTGCTGCTCGCGGCGAGGCTGACCTGGCCCGCGGTCGCCATGCTGCTCGAGGCGGACGACCATGCGCTCGACGCACTCGTCGCGCCCGGCCATGTCGCGACGGTGATGGGCGCGGAGGAGTGGCGTTTCGTTGCGGAGCGTCATCGTCTTCCGGTCGCGGTCGCGGGCTTTTCCGCCGAGAGCCTGCTGGCCGCGATCCATTCCGTCCTGCGCCAGAAGCAGGAAGGCGTGGCGTTCCTGGACAACTGCTACCCGGAGCTGGTGCGCCCCCAGGGCAATCCCACCGCGCGGCGGCTGCTCGATGAGGTGATGGAGGTGACGGACGCCACTTGGCGCGGAATCGGCAACATTCCGCGCTCCGGCTATTCCCTGCGTGGCCCCTGGCGGAAATACGATGCACGCCTCCGCCATCCGGTTACCGCACCACCGCGCCGGAACGAAGGCCAGATGCCGCCGGGCTGCGACTGCGCCCGTGTCGTCCTGGGCAAGGTCCAGCCGGACCAATGCCGGCTGTACGGCCGCGCCTGCACGCCGCATCGCCCCGTTGGCCCCTGCATGGTGTCGGACGAAGGCGCCTGCCATATCTGGTGGCAGGCGGGCGTCCGGCCGCACTGATCCGATGCCGATGCAGGCGCGGCGGATCGAGCTTGGCGGGCGGGTGCAGGGCGTGGGTTTCCGCCCCTTCGTCTATCGGGTCGCGCAATGCCATCGTGTTTCCGGCTGGGTGCGCAACGGCCTGGGCACTGTGGAGATCCTGGCCGCGGCAGAACCCGGCGATCTCGATCGCTTCGCTGCCGCGCTGCTTCGCGAGGCACCGCCCGCCGCCCGCCCGGTGCTGCTTGCGGCGGCGCCCGTGGAAGAGGCGGTGGGACCCGGCTTCGCGATCCGGCCGAGCGCCGCGAGCGAGAGCGGGCTTGAGTGCTTCCCGCCGGATCTCGCGCCATGCCCGGATTGCCTGCGCGAACTCGCCGATCCCTCCGACCGACGCGCGCGCTATCCGTTCGTCAACTGTACCCAGTGCGGGCCGCGCTACAGCCTTATCCGCCGGCTCCCCTACGACCGCGCCAATACCGCGATGGCCGGATTCCCACTCTGCCCTTCCTGCGCCGCGGAATACGGCGACCCGTTGAACCGTCGGTTTCATGCAGAGCCGGTTGCCTGCCCGGACTGCGGTCCACAATGTCGTTTCGAGGCCGCGACAGGTGAAAGCCCGGCCGGCGAGGCGGCCATCGCGGCGACCATCGCGGCCCTGCGGCGCGGCGAGATCGTCGCGGTGAAGGGCGTGGGCGGCTACCATTTGTTCTGTGACGCGGCGGACGAAGCCGCGGTCGCCGCGCTGCGCCGACGCAAGAGGCGGCCAGATAAGCCTTTTGCCGTATTGTTCCCCGAGGATACGCGTCTGCTCGACGCCTGCGTGGCCGCCGATGGCGTGGCGCTGGCCGCGCTGCGCGGCTCAGCACGGCCGATCCTGCTGCTGGATCGCAAGCCGCAAGCGCCGCTCGCCCCCTCGATCGCGCCAGGCTTCGCCACCGTGGGCGCGATGCTGGCCGACAGCCCGCTGCATCACCTGCTCGCCGAGGGCTTTGGCGCGCCGCTCGTCGCGACCTCCGCCAACCGCTCCGGCGAGCCCATGCTCACGGATGAGCAACAGGCGGCGACGTCTCTTGCGGGGATCGCCGACGCCTACCTGCATCACGACCGCCCGATCGAGCGCCCGTTGGACGATAGCGTGCTGCGCGTCGTCGATGGTGCCACGCGGATCATCCGCGGCGGTCGCGGTCTCTGCCCGATCGAGCGCACGCTGCCTTTCCGCCTCGGTGAACCGGTTCTTGCTCTTGGCGGGCACATGAAGTCGACCATCGCGCTCGGCTTCGGGGATCGCGTCGTGATCTCGCCGCATCTCGGCGACCTAGACGATCCGCGTGCGCTCGCCGGCTTCGCGCGCATGGCGGCGGACCTGCAGTCGCTCTACGGGGTGAGCCCCCGACTGCTCCTGATCGACGCCCACCCCGGTTATGCCAGTGCGCTCTGGGCCCGCGACCGCGCGCGGATGCAAGGGCTCGAAACCGTTCCGATCTGGCATCATCATGCGCACGCGGGTGCTCTTGCCGGGGAGTTGGCGCCTGACGGCAAACCGATCCTCGCCTTCACGTGGGACGGTGTCGGCCTCGGGCCGGACGGCACGCTGTGGGGTGGCGAGGCGCTGCTCGGCAGGCCCGGCGCGTGGCGCCGCGTCGCGCGGCTGCGCCCGTTCCGCCTGCAGGGCGGCGACGCGGCTGGCCGGGAGCCGTGGCGCAGCGCCGCTTCCCTGTGCTGGGAGGGGGGGATCGCGCCGCCCGCCTGGCTGCTGCCGGATACCGGGACGGCGATGGCCCATGCCGCCTGGCAGCGCGGTCTCAACTGCCATGTGACGAGCGCCGCCGGGCGTGTTTTCGATGCGGCCGCTGCCCTGCTCGGCCTCTGCCGCGTGGCCAGTTTCGAAGGTCAGGGACCGGCATTGCTAGAGGCGCTCGCGGATACCGAAGGCGACGCGGACCTCGCCGCAATTCCCCTGCCCCTGCGCGAGGCCGTGGACGGCATGCTGGAGGCGGACTGGGCCGCCGCGCTGCCGGGACTGCTGGACACGACCGTTCCGAGTTCGTTACGGGCTGCGTCGTTCCACGCGACGATGGCGGCAACCGCGCTCGCCATCGCAGAGGCCATGCGCTGCCGACACGGCGTCGCCATTGTCGGCCTCGCCGGCGGGGTGTTCCAGAACCGCCGTCTGACAGAGAACATCACGCGCGGTCTGCGTGCGGCGGGGTTCGAGGCATTGCTTGGCTCCGCAATCGCCTGCAACGACGCCGGGCTGAGTTTTGGACAGATCATCGAACACGGAGCGCGCGCATGATCGAGGACACCCATGTAGGCCTCGCGCATGGCAATGGCGGGCGCCTGATGCGCGCGCTCATCGAGGAGGTGTTCGCACGCCACCTCGCCGATCCCGCGCTCGATACCGCGGCCGACGCGGTGCCCATCGCGCTGCCGGATGGCGAGGTCGTGGTCACGACCGACGGCTTTACCGTCCAGCCACTGAGCTTTCCAGGCGGCGATATCGGTGCGCTCGCGGTGCATGGGACGGTCAACGATCTCGCCGTCTCGGGCGCCAGGCCGCTCTATCTCACGCTGGCGGCGCTGATCGAGGAGGGGCTCGAGATTTCGTTCCTTGAGCGCATCGTCGCCAGCCTCGCGGCGGCTTCGCGCGCGGCAGGCGTGCGAGTGGTGGCCGGCGATACCAAGGTCGTCCCGCGCGGGCAGGGCGGCGGCCTCTATCTGGCGCTCACCGGCATCGGGGTGCGACCGCGCGGACACCGCCTCGGCCTCGGCGCGATCGAAACCGGCGACGCCGTGCTGGTCAGTGGCCCCGTCGGTGATCACGGCATCGCGGTGATGCTCGCGCGCGAGGCCTTCGGGCTCAGTGGCGATGTGGAATCCGATGCGGCGTGCGTCCTGCCGCTGACCGAGGCCGCCGGCGCCGTCTCCGGCCTTCGTTTCATGCGCGACCCCACGCGCGGCGGGCTTGCCACGGTTGCGCACGAGATCGCGGGCGGCACCGGAAAGGTCGTGGAACTGGAGGAGGCGGCGATCCCGATCCGGGGCACGACGCGTTCGGTCTGCGACATGCTGGGCTATGACCCGCTCTATCTTGCGAGCGAGGGCCGCGTCGTCGCTGTCGCGGCGCCAGACGCGGCGGAGGCAGTGCTCGGGGCGTGGCGAGCGCTGCCGCAAGGTGGAGAGGCCGCCATCGTCGGCCGCATCGGCGGTGCCGCGGACGAGAGGTTCGCGCGGGTCGTGCTGCGCACGCGCATCGGTGGCGCGCGCAACCTGCCGGAACTGGAATCGGACCCGCTGCCGAGAATCTGCTAAAGTGGTCTTACGTTTCCAGCGTCGCGTCGAGCGAGGCCAGCTCCCGCCGCAGCGCCTCGCGCCGCGCGCGCATGGTCTCGATTTGGGAGCGCCGCGCCTCCTGTTGGACGTGCCCCGCTTCCCCGTGTCCGCGGCGCAGCCAGGCGAGCCAGGCGTCCAGTCCGTCGCCCGTCGTCGCGGAAACCGGTATCGCCTGGATGCGCGGGTTGACCTGTTTCGCGCCCGCGAAAATCCGCGGCATGTCGCAACTCACATGCCGCAGCAGGTCGATCTTGTTGACCAGCATCAGGTCCGCGGCGTGGAACATGTGCGGATACTTGAGCGGCTTGTCGTCGCCCTCGGTCACCGAGAGGATGACCACCTTGTGCGCCTCGCCGAGGTCGAACCCCGCAGGGCAGACGAGGTTACCGACATTCTCGATGAACAGGATGCCTCCGTCCAGAGGCGGCAGGTGTTCCAGCGCATGCCCGACCATGTGCGCATCGAGATGGCACGCCCTGCCGGTGTTGATCTGCCAGGATGGCGCGCCGGCGGCGCGGATGCGCTCGGCGTCGAGCTCCGTCTGCTGGTCACCCTCGATCACCGCGAGCGGCATCTCGGCCTTCAGCGCCGCCACGGTACGGACCAGCAACGACGTCTTGCCTGAGCCGGGGCTGGAGACGAGGTTGACCACGAAGATGCCATGCTCGCGGAAATATCGGCGGTTGGCGTCGGCATGACGCTGGTTGGTCGCCATGATGTCCTGCTCGACCTGCACCATCCGCGCAGTGGAGAGCCCCGCCGCATGGGCATGCTCCGCCTCGTGCGCGTGGCCATGCGCATGTCGATGCTCGTGCGAATGCTCATGCTCACGGTGATGATGCGCGGATGGTTCCGCCTGGGTCGCCGCCGTGTCGCCGCAGCCGCAAATGCCGCACATCATGTCACCTCGAGTTGCCTGAGTTTGATCTGCTTGCCGTCGAGAACCTGCAGTTGATAGCTGCCGCAGCGCGGACACGGATCGCCCAAGCGCCGGAGTTTGACCGCGGTGGCGCATGGCATGCACCAGGCGGTGCCATCGACCTCGATGATATCGAGGCGGGCGTCCTCGGCCACCGTACCCTTTGTGATGATCTCGAAATTGAACCGCATCGCCTCGCACTCGACCGCGGCGAGCGCACCGACCTCGAGCCACACGGCGTGGACCCGGCTGAAACCCTGGCTTCCTGCCTGCTCCTCGATCGCCTGAACCAGCCCCTCGCAGAGCGCCATCTCATGCATCGCCGGCCTCGTTGGTCGGGAGGAACTGGCTCTTCTCCGCGTCGCAGGTCGGGCAGTGCCAGGATTCCGGCAACTCCGCGAAGCCGATGCCGGGTGCGATCTGCCAGACCTCGTCGCCGACCGCCGGATCATAGACATACCAGCAGATCCGGCACTCGAACCGGCTCGTGGAAGATGCGGCCGTGCCGCTCATGGATACGCGTCCTCCATTGCCCGGATCCGCGCCGCGGAATCCGCGATGTCGTCAGCCGCGGCGCAGGCAACGGCGGGAACCACGGCGACCTCCAGGGTGTTCAGTATCAGTGTGTCGGTGGCGTTGTAATATTGCACCCACCAGGTTCCGGCGAGGCGTGTGCTGCGGATGCGGCAGCTTCCGTAGCCGCCGGAGAGGATGATGGAGGGACCTTCGCCGAGGCTCTGCGCGAGCCAAGTCAGGTCCTCGTCGCTGAGTGGCAGCAGGCCGAGATTGACCACGTGCGCGGCCCCGCTTTCCACGAAGGCAGCGCTCCGCGCCGCGAGTTCGGCGAATACGTGCGGTGCGTTGATCACGCCCTCTGGGATCGCCTCTTGTGCCGGCAGCCCGATCCGCGCGCCCGCCTCGCGCGCGCGGTCGGCCACGATGGGCGGGATGGGAGCGACCTCGAGCCTGTCGAGCAGGAGTCCTGTCCGCTGGTCGCGGGCGCGCACGCGCCATAGGCCCGTATAGGCAGTCTCCTCGATCTGCCATTCCGGCTCGCCGAGAACGAGCGCCTTCACCTCGCCCTCGAGCAGGATCTCGTCGAGGATAATGCGATCTTCCTCCGTTGCCTCCGCGAGGTCGATCGGCGTCACCGCTTTGCCGGCGGCGCAGGCGTCGAGCGTCGCGCCGATCCGCCGCAGCCACTCGCGGCAGCGCCTGCGCCGCGCCGGGTCGTCGGGCAGTTCGGGCGCGCTGAAGACGCGCATCTCCGTGGGCAGCGCCATATAGTCCGGCCCCGGATCGGTCGTGAGCGGGACGCCGGTCGGCCGCGGGGGGATGGAGAGCGGCATGGCTCTAGACCTGCGCTTGGGTTGGGGGAGGCGCCGGGATGCTGTCCAGCATCGCGCCGAGTTGGCGCAGGTAGTCGTCCCAGCTTCGTATTCTCGGAATGCTGCCCACCGCCTCTCCCTCATGCACCAGCACGAGGGTGGGGCGGATGGAAACCCGGAACTGCGCCGCGGCGTCCCGGTCGCGATCGGGGTCGATCGTGGCGCAGCGGAAACGGCCGGGGAAGGCTCTCGCGAGTTCCGGCAGGACGACCGCGACGTCGTCGATTTCCTTGTGCCGCGCCGCGTCGCCCGTGAAGAACAGCAACGTCGTGCCCTCCGCCAGCACGGCGTCGAGCGCCGCGCCCGTGAGATCGGATACGCCCGGCGTCGCGGCCAGGCGCTGCAGCGCGGGCGACGCCGTCGCCGTCACGGCGCTCTCTCCGGCATGTCGGGTGGTGCGGCATCGCGCTCATAGAGCGGCATCGCGACCGCGACGGGGCCGAGCGGTTCCGCGTCGCTGCCCGCGTTGCGCGGCGCGAGGCTGAACCCCGCCTCCGCCAGATACGCGCGCGCGTGATCGGTCGCTTCCCCGATGCGCGCCGCCACCGGGCTCGAGAGGCCGCCGCCATACGTTTCGAGATCCTGCGGCTGCACGCCGATCAGCACCATCCGTGCCGGCGCGCGGCCGGATAGTTGTGCCAGCGCCAGAACGTCCTTGAAGCTCGTCTGGTGCAGGCTGAGCTTTTTCGCGGTGAGATAGCGCGGCACCGCGTCGTCGGTCGCGACCATCAGCGTGCCCGGCGCGAGACCGAAATCCACCGCGTCGAGGATCACCAGCAGTCCCGTATCCTCGACCACCGGCAGCAGGCCGAGCCCCTGGGTGCCGCCATCGACGAGGCGGACCTCAGGGCCCGCGTCCCAACCCTCGTTCAAGGCTTCCACGGCGCGGACGCCGAACCCCTCGTCGGCCCAGAGGATGTTACCGATGCCCAGAACGATCGCGGAACGTTTCATTCGCTTTCGCCCTCGTCACGGTCGTCCTTGAAGAAGCGCCAGCCACTGAACATCGTGCTCATCACGCTGTAGCGCGCCATGATGTCCTCGCGGATCGTCATGTAGACGTGCACCATCGAGAAAACGATCAGGTACCACATGCCCAGATGGTGCCACGTGTGCAGTATCTGGCCGTTGCCGAACAGCGGCACCACCCAGCTCGTGAACAGCTCGTACGCCCAGGTGCCGTAGCCGGTGCCCTGGCCGTAGAGCGCGAAGCCCGTGACGATCTCGAACAGCACGCCGAGCGTGAACATCACGAACATCGCGATCTGTTCCAGCGGATTATGCCCGATTTCGCGCGGCGTCTCGCGCTCGAGGAAAAGATACCAGCGGATCGTCCTGAGCAGGCCGCGCCACCATCTGCCCCGCCAGATCGCCGGCATGAAGATCTCGCGCTCGTAACGGTTTCCGACGACGGCCCAGTACATCCGCACCAGCAGCGCCACCGCGAGCACGTCACCGGCGATGAAATGGGTCACGCGGATGTCGCCCATCAGGAACAGGTTGCTCGGTTGGCCCAGCAGGACCGGCCAGGGGGGATCGGCGATCAGGAACCCCGTGACCGAGAGGGTCACGATCGCGAACACCGTCACCCAGTGCCAGAGCCGCACCGGCAGGTGGTAGACGTAGACGGGCGCCGAGACGCGCGCGCTCGCGGCACGGGTTGGGTTCGAGGCGGAGATGTGTGCCGACATGGCATGTTTCCTGGTGCATTGGCCGCGATGGCGTTGGCGGACACCTCCCTCAGAGTACCTGCGCGCGCACCAGCTCGCCGCCATCGGGCGCCATCACATGCGTCGAACAGGCGAGGCACGGATCGAAGCTGTGCAGCGTTCGCAGGATCTCGAGCGGCTGCGTGCCGTCGGCGAGCGGCGTGTTGAGCAGCGCCGCCTCGAAGGCGCCGATATTGCCGGCGGGGTCGCGCGGCGAACCATTCCAGGTTGTGGGCACGACGGCCTGGTAGGACTCGATCTTGCCGCCCTTGATGTGCACCCAGTGCCCGAGCGCGCCGCGCGGCGCCTCCACCTGGCCCACGCCCTTCGCCTCGGCGGGCCAGGTCGCCGGCTCCCATTTCTCCGTGCTGGCCGTCGCGAGGTCGCCGGCGCGCAGGTTGGCCATCAGCTGGTCGTGGAACGTGCGCATCGCGTGCGCCGCCCAGGAAGCCTCGAGCCCGCGCGCCGCGGTGCGGCCGAGCGTGGTGAACAGCGCCTCGAACGGCAGGTCGAGATCCTTGAGCAGCTTGTCCACCGGCTCCTTGAACTCCGGCATGCCTCTCGCATAGCCGACCGTGAAGCGCGACAGCGGGCCGACCTCCATCGCGTGGCCCCGCCAGCGCGGCGCCTTGATGAAGGAATATTTCGCTGACTCATCGAGCTGCTTGATGTCCGTCTTGGTGCCGACGGTCCTGGCGCCGAGGCGGAAGTCGGGGTCCGTGACCCCCGACCAAGGGTGCAGACCGACCGCTTCGTTGGGGTATTTGTACCACGAGTGGTCGACGAATTCCTGCACCTGCCTGGGGTCGCGCAGGTCGACTTCCTGCACCTCCGCGATCCTGCCGTTCACGATCGCGCCGCGCGGCATCATGAGGTTGGCGTCCGACCAGTCGTTGGCGTGCAACGGAAACTCGCCATACGCCAGCACGTTGCGCCCGGAGAGCCCCTGTCCGTACTGCCAGTCCTTGTAGAACGAGGCGATCGCCTTGAGGTCTGGGATATAGACCTCGTCGATGAAGGCGATGGTACGATCGATGATCGAGGAGACAAGATTGAGCTGCACCATGTTGACTGGCGCGCCCGCGGCCAGCGGCCCGTCGAGGTTGATCGCGCATGCCATGCCGCCGACGAGCCAGTTCGGATGCGGGTTCTTGCCGCCGAACACGGTATGGATCTTGATGATCTCGCGCTGGAAGTCGAGCGCCTCGAGATAGTGCGACACCGCCATCAGGTTCGCTTCCGGCGGCAGCAGGTAGGCGGCATTGCCCCAGTAGCCGTTCATGAACGGGCCGAGCTGCCCGGACTCGACGAATTTCTTCAGCCGCATCTGCACGTCGCGGAAATAGCCGGGCGAGGAATTCGGCCACGGCGAGATCGACTGCGCCAGCGCGCTGGTCGCCTTGGGGTCCGCCTTCAGCGCGCTTACCACATCCACCCAGTCGAGCGCATGCAGGTGGTAGAAGTGGATGAGATGGTCCTGCGCCCATTGCGTGGCAAGCATCAGGTTGCGGATCGTGTTCGCGTTGGCCGGGATCTTGATCCCCAGCGCATCCTCCACCGCGCGCACGGAGGTGAGCGCGTGCACGCCGGTGCAGACGCCGCAGATGCGCTCCGTGAAGGCCCACGCGTCGCGCGGATCGCGACCCCTGAGGATTACTTCCAGCCCGCGCCACATCGTGCCGGAGGAGACGGCGTTCTGGATCGTGTTGTTGCTGTCGAGGTTCACTTCGACGCGCAGATGCCCCTCGATGCGCGTGACCGGATCGACGACCATCCGCTTGCCGGAGTTGTCGAGGCTGAAGCCGTTGGGCGTGGTGATGCTGCTCACGGCCGGTCTCCCTCGTCGGAGCCGCCTCGCGGGTTCGTGCCGGATCGTTTCTTGCCGTAAACGTGCTTGACGATGCTGCCCGCGGCATGGGCGACGACGCCCGCCCCCGCGACAGCAGCGACGGCGCCGCCGACCTCGTCCGCCGTCGCCTCGACACCAAAGCCGGCCGCGATCGGCGACAGGCGCTGGTAGAACGGGCCGTTGTCCCAGAAATACGGCTCCGAGCAGCCGATGCAGCCATGACCGGCCTGGATCGGGAAGGAGACGCCGCCGTTCCAGCGCGTGGTCGAGCACGCGTTGTAGGTGGTCGGTCCGCGGCAACCCATCTTGTAGAGGCAATAGCCCTCGCGCGCGCCCTGGTCATCCCAGGCTTCGACGAACTGGCCGGCGTCGAAATGCGGCCGGCGATAGCATTTGTCGTGTATCCGTTGGCCGTAGAACATCAGC
>JAJYFW010000033.1 GCA_021785335.1 Pseudomonadota bacterium | reverse complement strand
CCTCGGCATCCCGCGCGCGAACCTGCCCCCGCTGTTGCGCGCCCCCGGTTTCCGGCTGCTGCCCGGCCCGCTGCTGCCGGAAGGCATGGCCGGCCCGCCGGCGCCGCCGCGCTTCGCCGCCATCCGCCGCCGCCCGGCGCCGGCCGTCGCGAAACCCGAGGCACCTGCCGCGGCTTACGGCCCGTTCGCCGTGCTGGCCGCGCTGCGCCGGCCAGCACCCGGTCCGCGGTGACGGACTGCGCTCCCGCGAGCCAACGGCTGGACGCATGGCTGTGGTGCGCGCGCGTGCTGCGGCAGCGGAGCCAATGCGCACAGCTCGCGGCCGAGGGCGTGATCCGCGTGAACCGCCGGCCGACCGACAAGCCGCACGCCGCGATCCGGCCCGGCGACGTGCTCACCCTGCCGGTCGGCGGGCGGGTGCGCGTGCTCGAAGTGCTGGCGCTGGCCTCCCGCCGAGGCCCGCCCGCCGAGGCACGGCTGCTCTATCGCGAGATCCCGGCAGCGGGACCGTCTTGCCCTCCGGACCAAGCCGCCCCATACCCCGCGCCGTCGACAACCGCCGCAAGCGATAGAACCGGGAGCCGCCGATGACCTACGTGGTCACCGAAAACTGCATACGCTGCAAATACATGGATTGCGTCGAGGTCTGCCCCGTCGACTGCTTCTACGTGGGCGAGAACATGCTGGTGATCGCGCCGGACGAGTGCATCGACTGCGGCGTCTGCGAGCCCGAGTGCCCGGCCGAGGCGATTCTGCCGGACAGCGACGACCGCGCGACCGCCTGGCTGGAGCGCAACCGCGAGTTCGCCACCCAATGGCCGAACATCACCCGCAAGGGCGAGCCGCCGGCCGATGCCGACGAATGGAAGGACAAGCCAGGCAAGGAGGCGCTGTTCTCGCCCAACCCCGGGACGCCGTAAGCGCGGCCGCCGCCAGACCACCGATTCGGCCACGCTAATCGCCCCGCCTAGCCGTCCGATCCCTGTCGCCCAGCCTCCTGACTCCACGATCGTTCCATGTTATGAGGCACTGACGGGCGAATTGGTCGAGCTTGAGGGGCGCCGTCCGGCCCCGGCCCGGCGTTCGCCTGCGTTCCGACAGGTTTTCGGGCGTGTCGCGCGCCTTGGGCCAGATGCCGCGAGCCACTTGGCCGCGCGACCCTGGCCCGGGCCGCACGCGCCGGGTTTGGAGGATTGGCAACGTCATGACGACGGCAAAGAAGACCGCGGCGAAGAAAACTGCGGCGCAGAAGAACGCCACGGCGGCGGCGAAAAAACCCGCAAAGCCGGCCGCGACGAAGGACCCGAGGACGCCCAAGGCAAAGCCGGCCAAGAACCCGGCGCCGCAGAAGAAGGCCGATCCGAAGCCCCAGGTTTCAGCGAAGGCCCAGGCTTCGGCCAAGGCCCGAGCTTCGGGGAAGGCCCAAACTTCGGGGAAGGCCCAGACTTCGGTGAAGCCGCACGCGTCCGCGGTCAAGCCGGCGGCCAAGGCGGCTCCGGCGGCCAAGACCGAGAAAGCGGCGACCATCAAAAAGCCCACGGCGTCCGGAAAGCCTGCCGCGACGCCGACACCCAAGCCGATCGCCGCTACCGCGGCGCCGGCGCCCGCCCCCCGCAAGCAGGATAACGTGAAGACTCCCCCAAACCACTCTTCCGCCAAAGCCGCGCACGACAAGCCAGCCGAAGCCAAACCGACGGCGAAGCCCCAGGCGACACCTGCTCTGGCAGCCAAGCCCGCGCCGCAAACCGTCCCGAAGGCAGCCCCAGCCGCTGTCGCTGCGCCCGCCGCCCAGCCGGCGCCGCCGGTCGCCGAGGCGCGCCCGCCGCAGGCGCCGCCGCGCCCGCCGATGCCGCCGGGCCGACCGATCATCGCGCCGCGCCTGCCGGCCAAGGCCGAGGTCTTCACCGAGGGTGACTACGTCGTCTATCCGACGCACGGCGTGGGCAAGGTCGAGCGCATCGCGATCGAGGAGATCGCCGGCCACAAGCTCGAGCTGATCCACATCACCTTCGAGGAAAACCGCATGACGCTGCGCGTGCCGGTCGCCAAGGCGCGCTCGGCCGGGCTGCGCAAGCTCGCCAACCGCAAGATGTTCGACGAGGCGATGGCGGTGCTGCGCGGCAAGGCGCGCATCAAGCGCACCATGTGGTCGCGCCGGGCGCAGGAATACGAGGCAAAAATCAACTCGGGCGACCCGATCGCCATCGCGGAGGTGGTGCGCGACCTGCACCGCAACGCGGGCCAGCCGGACCAGAGCTTCTCCGAGCGGCAGATCTACGAGGCGGCGATGGACCGGCTCGCGGCCGAGCTCGCGGCGCTGGACCGCACCGACAAGCCGACCGCCGCGACCAAGCTCAACGACTTCCTGAAGACGATTATCTGAGGGACTGGCACCTGAGGCGCCCGG
This sequence comes from Pseudomonadota bacterium, assembly GCA_021785335.1. Next base: position 7,912 of record JAJYFW010000033.1, on the reverse strand, counting down.
CGGGCCCGCGGCGCCAACGGCAAAGGAAAGGGGCGGGACCCGGAGAGGTGCCCGCCCCTTTTGACGACGACGCCCCTGAAGCGTCAGCGGTTGCTGCGGTTGCCGAACAACTGCAGCATCAGCAGGAACAGGTTGATGAAGTTCAGCAACAGCTGCAGGCTGTCATAGACGCTGCGCTTCGCCGCCATCTCCGGCCCGTAGCTGTAGACCGCGTTCACGTAGTCGGACTTGATCCGCTGCGTGTCGTAGGCGGTGAGCCCCACGAACACCAGCACACCGATCACCGAGATCGCGAACTGCAAGCCAGAGCTGCCGACGAACATGTTCACGAGCGAGGCCACGATGATGCCGATCAGCCCCATGATCAGGAAGCTGCCGAACCGCGTCAGGTCCGCGCGCGTCGTGTAGCCATAGAGGCTCATGCCGGCGAACGTCGCGGAGGCGATGAAGAACACGCGCACGATGCTCTCATGCGTGTAGACCATGAAGATGCTGGTCAGCGACGCGCCCATCGCCACGCAGAACGCCCAGTACAGTGCCTGTGCCGCCTGCGTGGAGAGGCGGTTGACGCCGAACGAGAGGACCATGACGAAGACCAGCGGCGAGAACATCGCCAGGTAGGCGAGACCGCCCGCCACGTGCATCGGGCCCTGCGGCGTCTGCACCAGCGGATAGAACAGGTTGAACAGCGACGTGTTGGCAATGCCGTAGGCGACGATACCCGTCAGCACCAGCCCGGACGCCATCCAGTTGTAGACGCGCAGCATGTAGGCGCGCAGGCCCGCATCCAGCACCGTTGCGTCGGTCATGCCGGCGGCAGGGTAGGCGCGGTAGTTCGTGTTGAAGGCCATCGGTGTTTCCTCTGCGGGGCATCCGGCCCCTCGCAGTCCATTTTGGCGTCCCGGGCAAGGGGATCAAGCAAAATCGCGGTAATGCGACGGTTGGGCAACGACCCCGCCCGGCGCGGGCCGGGGCTTGGAAATCCGCCGTTTTTCGTCGGCGCAAGAACCTATTCGTTACGCAGCAGCGGGGCCGCCTTGGCCCGCAAGGCCGCTTCCGTCCCCGCGAAGCCCACCAGCAGCATCAGCGCGAGCGACAAGAACACCACCGCGGCGAGCGTCCCCGGCAGAAACACCCAGCTCCCGTGCATGACCAATCGTACCACCGCCCAGCTCGCTCCGGTCCCCACCACGGCGGCGATGGCGCCCGCGGCGAGGCCGAGGATGCCGAACTCCACCAGCCAGGCGGCGCGGATCTGCGCCCGGCTCGCCCCCAGCGTCTTGAGGATCACCGCCTCGCGGACCCGCCGCGCCCGTCCGGCCGCGACCGCCCCGGCCAGCACCAGCGCGCCGGAAGCGAGCGCCAGCGAACCGGTCGCCGTAAGCGCGGTTCCGAGCTGCCCGAACAGGTCCGCGACCGTCGCCAGCACGTCCGCGACCCGGATCGCCGAGACGTTGGGCAGCGCGTTCGTGACCCGGCGCAGCAGGACCGGGTCCGCGGCGCTATCGGTACGCGCTGTCGCGATGAAGGTGTGCGGGGCACCGGACAACAGCCCCGGGCTCGCCACCAGCGCGAAGTTGAGCGCCAGCGACCGCCAGGCGATGCGGCGCAGGCTGGCGACCCGCAGCGTCACATTGCGCCCGAGGATGTTGAGCGTCAGTGTGTCGCCGACCCGCACGCCCCAGCCCGCGGCGAGATGGGCATCGAAGGAAACGAGCGGCGGGCCCACATAGTCGGCCGCCCACCAGCGCCCCGCCACCAGGTCCGTCCCAGGCGGTGGCGTCGCGGCATAGCTGAGCGCAAGATCACCGTTGAGCGCCCAGCGCGTGTCGGGCCTTGCGCGCACCTCGGCCGCCGGCACGCCATTCACGGCGACGACATGGGCGCGCAGGCTCGGCACCATCTCGATCGCCGACACGCCCGGTGTACCGTGCAGGATCTGCTCGAAGGCCGCGCGCTCATGCGGCTGGATGTCGATGAAGTAGAAGCTCGGCGCCCGCGCCGGCATCGCGCCGCCAAGCTCCCGCTGCACGTTGCCCTGCACCAGCGCCACGGAGGCGAGGGTCGCGAGCCCGAGCCCCACCGAGACCAGCATCAGCGGCGTCGGCATGCCGGGGCGCGAGAGGTTGCCGAGGCCGAGCCGGGCCCAGGCGCGGCGCGCCCGCAGCCTCGCCGTCGCGCGCATCAGCGCCCACGCGCCGGCGCGGAACAGGGCGAGCGTGCCCAGCGCCGCGACGCAGAACCCCGCAGCGAAGCGCGGATCCTGCGCCGTCGCGACGGTCAGCGCGACGAGGGCCGCGGCAAGCGCCAGCCCCGCGAAGGCCGTGCGCCAGCCGACCCGGCCGGCGACGTTGATGCTGGAGCGGAACAGCGCCGCCCCCGGAATCCGCGCGGCCCGTCCGAGTGGCCAGATGCCGAAGCTTGCCGCCGTCAGCAGCCCGAACAGCGCCGCCAGTGCCAGTGGCGCAGGAAAGATGCCGAGCTGCGGCCTGATCGGCACCACGTTGCCGAGCGCCGCGACGGCGATGTAGGGCAGCGCCGCGCCGAGCGCGACCCCGAGCACGATGCCGATCGTGGCGAGCACCAGCACCTGCGTCATCGCCAGTGCCGTCACCAGTCCGCCGGAAGCGCCGAGGCAGCGCAGCACCGCGATGCTGCGCGCCCGGGCGGCAAGCCAGGCACCGGTGCCATTCGCGACGCCGATACCGCCCACCAGCAGCGAGGTAAGCCCGACCAGCGTCAGGAACAGCGAGGTCCGGTTGATGAACCGCGCGAGACCCGGCGCCGCCTGGCTCGCCGTGCGGACGTGCCAGCCATTGTTCGGAAACGCCGCGGCAAGGGCGCGCAGCGTCGCCGCGACATCGGCGCCCTTCGGCAGCAGCACGCGCAGGTGGTCGTCGAAGAAGGAGCCGGTGACGATCAGCCCCGCGGCGGGCAGGCTGGAAAGCGGTATCAGCGCGCGCGGGCCCAGGATCGAGGGGGTCGCCACGCGGTCCGGCTCGTGCGGCAGCAGCCCGAGGTAGCGGAACTTCTCATTGCCCAGGCGCACGATGGCGCCGGGCGCAATGCCCAGCCGTTCGCCGACCAGCGCCTCGCCGACCAGGCCCGCCATCCCCTCCCTCGGCGCCAGCGCGCCCGGCGCGAGGCCCGAGGAGCCGAGCAGCGGCCAGGCGCCATCCACCGCCTTCAGCTCCACCAGCAGTTCCTTGCCCGAGGGCGCAATGAGCATGGAGCGGAGCGTGACGATCTCCGAGACCTTCGCGCCACGTGCCCGGAACCACGCGGCGAGCGCTGGCGGCAGCCGCACCGAGGCGCTCTCGACGTCGATGTTCCCGCCGAGCAGCGTCGAGCCCTGGGCGGCGAGCCCGCGCGCGATCCCCTCGCGCAGCGAGCCGACGCCGGCGATAGCGGCGACACCGAGGGCGAGGCAGGCGATGACGATGCGCAGGCCGCGCGTGCCGCCACGCAGCTCCCGCCTGGCGAGCGTCAGCAGCAGCCTCACGCGATCCTGCCGTCCGCCATCGCGACGACGCGGTCGCAGCGCGCGGCAAGCGCCTTGTCGTGGGTAATGAGCAGCAGCGTAGCGCCGGTGGATTCGCGCAGCGCGAACAGCAGGTCCATCACCGCGCGCCCGGTCTCGCCGTCCAGATTGCCGGTGGGCTCGTCGGCCAGAAGCAGCCGGGGCCCGGCGACCACGGCGCGCGCCAGCGCCACGCGCTGCTGCTCGCCCCCGGAAAGCTGGTCCGGCCGGTGCAGCAGCCGGTGCGAGAGTCCGACCGCGGCAAGCGCCGCCTCGGCTCGCGGCCTCGCATCACGCACACCGGCAAGTTCCAGCGGTACCGCCACGTTTTCCCATGCCGTCATGGTCGGGATCAGATAGAAGCTCTGGAACACGATGCCGATCTGGTCGCGGCGCAGGCGGGCCAGCGCGTCCTCGTCCAGCGCTCCGATATCGGCCTCGCCGAGCCGCACGCACCCGCCGGTGGGCCGCTCCAGCCCCGCGAGCACCATCAACAGGCTGGTCTTGCCGCTGCCGGAGGGCCCGACGAGGCCCACCGCCTCGCCGGGCTCGACGGCCATGTCGATGCCGCGCAGGATGTTGACCGGCCCGTGGGCGGCGGGCACGGTCAGGCGCAGATCCTCGATGGCGATTCGCAGGCCCTTCCCGGGCGGGATGACGGATCGCGAGGCAGGCGACGGAGCAAGACTGTCCATGGCCCAGCGATATGGCCCGTCCCCGCCGTCCCGCCAACCGCGTCTCTCACGGCGGGCGCTGCTGGCGCTGCCGCTGCTGGCCGCCGCCCCTGCTCAACCTCCTTCCTCGCCGGCCCCCTCGCCAGCCAAGCCGCTCCCGCGCCTGCTCGTCCTGGGCGACTCGCTTTCAGCCGGCTACGGCCTGCCCGCCGCGGAGGCGTTCCAGGCACAGCTCAAGACCGCACTGGCCAAGGCCGGACACCCAGTGCGCATCATCGACGGCGCGGTCTCGGGCGACACCACCGCGGGCGGGCTCGCGCGACTCGACTGGGTGCTCGCAGCCGGCGCGGATGCCGCGATCGTGGAGCTCGGCGGCAATGACGGGCTGCGCGGCCTGCCCCCCTCGGAGACCGAGAAGAATCTCTCGGCGATCCTCGACAGGCTCGAGGCCAGGCACATCCCGGCGCTGCTCGCCGGCATGTACGCGCCGCCCAATCTCGGCCCGCAATACGAGCGGGCGTTCCGCGCGGTGTTCGACCGCCTCGGCCGGCGGCCGGGCGTGATCTACGAACCCTTCTTCCTCGCCGGCGTGGCCACTCACAGATCGCTCGAGCAGCCGGACCAGATCCATCCCGACGCCAACGGCGTGCGCATCGTCGTCGCCAATATCCTGCCGCTGGTGATCAAGTTGCTCGCGGAGGTCAGGCACCGATGAGGCTGTTCGTCGCCCTCGAACTGCCCTGGGAACTGCGCCAGCGGTTGGCGGCCCTCGGCGGCGGCGTGCCCGGCGCACGCTGGATCCCGGCGGAGAACCTGCACCTCACGCTGCGCTTCATCGGCGAGGTGCCGCCGTTCCGCGCCGAGGAGATCGACCACGCGCTGGCGGCGCTGCGGGGGCGGCGCTTTCCCCTCGCGCTCGCCGGCATCGGCACCTTCGCCAAGGCGGGGCGCGAGACCATGCTGTGGGTGGGCGTGGAGCGCAGCGAACCGCTTGAGCACCTTCAGGGCAAGATCGAAACGGCGTTGCAACGGACGGGACTGGAACCGGAGCGGCGGCGTTTCGCGCCGCACGTCTCGCTGGCGCGCCTCGACAACGCCGCCCCCGAGAAGCTCGCCGCGTTCGTGCAGCGCCACAACCTATTCCGCACCGAGCCGTTCGAGGTCGAACACTTCACCCTGTTCAGCTCGCGACTGGGAAAGGAACAGGCAGCCTATGAGGCGGAAGTGGAGTACGAACTGGCCTGAGGCGGCTCAGACGACGCGGTCGCCCTCGCGGATCGGCTCGCCGCGGCCGAAGCGGCGCATGTTGTCGAACATGCGCGTGACCGTCGGCACGAAATTGTCGGCTGCCCCGGCCGCGAGATGCGGCGTGACCACGGCGTTGGGCAGCTTGAGCAGCGGGTGGCCGGCGGGCACCGGCTCGACCTCATAGACATCGACTGCGGCGGCATGGATGGTGCGGTTACGCAACGCTTCCACCAGCGCCGCCTCGTCCACCACGCCGCCGCGCGCGACGTTGACCAGCACGGCGGAGGGCTTCATCGCGGCGAGCGCATTCGCGTCGATCAGGTTCGTGGTCTCGGGCACCAGCGGGCAATGCAGCGACAGCACGTCCGCCTTCGCCAGCATCTCGGGCACCGTGGCATAGGCGATGCCGAGCGCCTGTTCCTCCGCCGGCGGGAGCGGGTGCGGCTTGTTATAGAGAACGGTGCAGCCGAAGCCCGCCACCATGCGCGCGACGCTGCGCCCGATGGCGCCGAAGCCGACGATGCCCACCGTCTTGCCCGAGAGCAGCCGCGCCTCCTGCGGCATTGCCCCGCCTGCCCAGCGCCCCTCGCGCAACTCCGCATGGCCGTAGCCGATGTTTCTCAGGGCCGCGAGCATCAGCCCCATCGTGTGCTCGGCGACCGCCATCGCGTTGCTGCCGGTGGTGCGCGCGACGGCGATGCCGCAGGCCTTAGCCGTTTCGAGATCGATATTATCGAGACCGACGCCCCATTTGTGCAGCAGCTTGAGCCGCTTGGCCGCGCGCAGCACGGCGCCGGTCACCTCTACCTGGCCGGTGATGGCGTAGTCCGCCTCTGCGATGATGGCGCAGCGGTGCTCCTCGCTGCGTTCGGTGCCGTGGGTGAGCACCATGCCCTCCGGCAGCAGCGCGCGCAGCTTGTCCGCCCGCGCCGGGTTCATCATGTCGAGAATGACGACCGTCTCGGTCACTCTTGCCTCGCCCAAATTCGTCTTGTTCAGATCGAGAAACGCACGCCGGGGCGCGCCAGGCCGCCCGCGATGGCGACGGGCGTGCCGTCTGCGCGCCAGCATGCGGCACCGGTCATCGTGCCGTCGGGCGCCCAGGTGATCGCGTTCATGCCGCCGCCCACGCGCGGCACGCGGGCGACGCGGTGGCCGCGTGCCGCGAGTGCCTCGGCGGTCGCATCGGGAATCGCGGGTTCGAGTTCCAGCAGATGTCCCTGCGTCCATACCCGCGGCGCCTCGACTGCCTGCTGCGGTGTCATGCGGTGATCGATGAGGTTGACCAGCGCCTGCATTGCCGAGCCGAAGATGCGAAGCCCGCCCGGCAGGCCGAGCGCGAAGGCCAACTTGCCGTCGCGCAGCGCGATCATCGGCGCCATCGACGTGAACACCCGCTTGCCGGGCGCTATCGACAGCGCGTGGCCGGGATGCGGATCGAAATTGTACATGTAGTTGTTGCAGATCAGCCCGGTCCCCGGCACCGCGATGCGCGCGCCGAACAGGCCGTTGATGGTCTGCGTCGCAGCGACGACGTTACCCTGGCTGTCGGCGACGGTAATATGCGTGGTGTCGGCGGATTCCTTCAGCGTGACGCCCGGCTTCCAGTCCTGCGCGCGGTCCAGCGCGATCGCGGCGCGGCGCTCAGCGGCATAGGCGCGCGAGATCAGCCGCTCCACCGGTACCTCGACGAAGGCGGGATCGGCGGTAGCGACGGCGCGGTCGGCGAAGGCGATCTTCAGCACCTCGGCGAGCAGGTGCGCGCCGTCCGGGCTCGCGAAACCCAGCCGCGCGATGTCGAACCCTTCGAGGATCCCGAGCATCTGCGCGATATGCACGCCGGCCGAGGAAGGCGGCGGCGGGCCGACGATCTCATGCCCGCGATAGTTGGCGCGGATCGGCGCGCGCGTGAGGGGACGCACGGCCGCGAGGTCCTGCTCGTCGATCAGCCCTCCCGTGGCGCGCATGAAGTCCGCGAGCGTCTTGCCTAGCTTGCCGCCATAGAGTGCCGCCGGCCCCTCCCGCGCAATCAGGCGCAGGCTTGCGGCATAGTCTGGCCGGCGCAGCCGCGTGCCGGCGGGAATCGGCTCGCCGCCAGGCAGTAGCAGCGCCGCGAGTTCCGTGTCGTGTGCGAGATCGGCTGCCGTGTCGGAGACGCATTCGCGCAGATAGGGCGTCGTGGTGAACCCGTCCTCGGCGAGGCGGATCGCCGGCGCGATCACCTCGGCGAGCGGCTTGGTGCCGTATTTCGCCAGCGCCTCGCACCAGGCGGCGAGCGCCGAGGGCACCGCGACCGCGAGCGCACCCACCAGATTCTTCCGTCCCGCTGTCTCCTGGTAGTCCGGCAGCACGTCGGACACCGGCTCGTACATCGCCGCATGCGCCCGCGCCGGCGCGGTACTGATGCCGTCCAGCACCAGGTGCTCGCCCGAGGCGAGACGCAGATGCATCAGCCCGCCGCCGAGCACCC
>JAJYFW010000526.1 GCA_021785335.1 Pseudomonadota bacterium | reverse complement strand
GGGAATCCCGATCTCGTGGGCGATGTTCCACACCAGCGGGGGCGGCACTACATCCGCGAGGGACGGCGACATGGCCCATTCGAAGCAGCCGCCGCCCTGCCGCTTGGCCGCGTACAGCGCGTGGTCGGCGGCAGCCAGCAGGTGATCGACGGCATTCGCGTGCTCAGGATAGACCGCGATGCCGATACTGGCGCTCACACCGACGGTGCGCGCGCCGAGTTCAACCGGGATCCTGGCTTCCTCGATCAGCTTGTTGGCGATCACGCCGTAGCTGTCGCGCTTCTTCACGTTGGTCACGAGGACGGTGAATTCGTCGCCGCCGATGCGTGCCACCGTATCGGTATCCCGCAGACAGGCAACGAACCGCTGGGCAATCCGCTGCAGCATGAGATCGCCGGCGCTGTGGCCATGCGTGTCGTTGACCTGTTTGAAGCCATCGAGATCGAGCGCAAGGACGGCGAAGCCGGTGCCGCTGCGCCGGGCGTTGAGCATCGATTGCCGCAGCCGGTCAACGAACAGCGCCCGATTTGCGAGACCCGTCAGCGGGTCCGAGTACGCCAGCAGGGCAAGCTGTGCCGACGCCCCCCACCGATGGCTCGCATCCTGGGCGAAGATCGCAAGCAGAACTTCATCGCCTTGCGTGACCTCGGAGAAGTGGAATTCGCCTTCGAAGCGGGTGCCGTCGCCACGGATCCCTGTCGCCAGGCACGTCGTCGCCTCGCGGCCGACATGCAGGAGGGTATCCGCTGCCCGTTCACGGTCCACCGGATCGATCAGGTCGAGGACGCTCGTGCCTTCGATGTCGTTTCGCTTGAACAGGCGGCGGAATGCCGCATTGCCAAATCGCAGCTTGCTCCGGTCGGCGAGCGCGAGCGCGACGACCTCGCTCTCCACGAGCAGGGTTGCGGCCGATGCTGCGTCGGTCACACAGCCGGAATTCGTTTCCGTCGTCGGCATGCCGTGCCCCAGTTGTCCGCCGAACCGCTCCTCCGCCGGGGCATCCAATGATCCATGATGCTGCCGGGCGTTCCGGCACCAACCTTGACCAGCCCTGCGCACTGCCGGCCCCAGGAACTGCGACCATACCTCGTCCGGTTCTGGTGCAATTGACATTGATCCAGATCAACAACAAGATTGCCGGCCAGGCAGGCGGGTGAGCATTGATGCCTGCAATGCGGAACCGCGTCGCGATGACGGGTTCCTCGGCGACCGCGCCGGCGCCGATCGGACTGCGACCGATGCGCCACCATCCCGACGCGGCCGGGCTGACACGCGCACATTGTTGCACTGTCGGTCGGTCCGTCGCCTGTGCTAGAGAGGCGCACTCCGGGGAGACCCTCGCATGTGCGGCCTGGCCGGCATCTTCCATCCTTCCGGGGCCGGAGCGGTCGATGCGGCGCTGCTGCACCGCATGACCGATGCGCTGGCGCATCGCGGCCCGGACGGGGAGGGGTTCCATCTGGAACCCGGCATCGGCCTCGGCCATCGCCGGCTCGCCATCATCGACCCGGCCGGCGGCCATCAGCCGATGTTCAACGAGGACCGCTCGGTCGCCATCGTGTTCAACGGCGAGATCTACAACTTCGCCGAACTGCGGCCGGAGCTGCAGGCGCTCGGCCACGTCTTCCGCAACCGCTGCGACACCGAGGCGATCATCCACGCCTGGGAAAGCTGGGGGCCGGACTGCCTGGAGCGGCTGGACGGCATGTTCGCCTTCGCGCTGTGGGACCGCACCCGGCGCACGCTGTTCCTCGCCCGCGACCGCTTCGGCAAGAAGCCGCTGTATTACGCGACCGACCGCGCCGGCCGGTTCGTGTTCGCCTCGGAACTGTGCGCGCTGGCCGCGGTGCCGACGCTGCCGCGCCGGCTCGATCCCGCCGCCGTCGCGGATTTCTTCGCGCTCGGCTACGTGCCCGATCCCGCCACCATCTACCGCGACGTCCGCAAGCTGCCGCCGGCGCATTGCCTGGCGCTCACCGTCGGCGCGCCGGTGCCGGCGCCGCGCCGCTACTGGCGGGTGCAGCCGCAGCCGCTCGCGCTGCCGGCCGAGGAGGCGCAGCGGCGGCTGATCGGGCTGCTCGCCGCGGCGACGGAACGGCGACTGGTGTCCGACGTGCCGCTCGGCGCCTTCCTCTCGGGCGGGGTGGATTCGAGTGCCGTGGTGGCGTTCGCGGCGCGCGCGCGGGCGGCGCCGCTCGACACCTTCACCGTCGGCTTCGACGGCGGCGAGGACGAAACCCCGTACGCCGCCGCGGTCGCCGCGCGCTACGGCACGCGCCAGCACAACGCGCGCGCCGCCGCGATCGACCTGATCGACGCGGCGCGCGCGATGGGGCCGGTGTTCGGCGAGCCGTTCGGCGACATCTCCGCCCCGCCGACGCACGCCGTCTGCGCGCTCGCCCGCCGCCACGCCACGGTGGCGCTGTCGGGCGACGGCGGTGACGAGGCGTTCGCCGGCTATCGCCGCTATCGCTGGCATGTGCTGGTGTAGGGGGTGCGGCGGCATGTGCCGGCGCCGCTGCGCCGGCACGCCATCGGCACGCTGGCGCGGCTCTATCCCAAGCTCGACCGCGCGCCGCGCTTCCTGCGCGCGCGGCACACGCTGACCGAACTCAGCCTCGATACGGCACGGGGG
>JAJYFW010000525.1 GCA_021785335.1 Pseudomonadota bacterium | reverse complement strand
CCCGGGCTTCATCCGCGCGACGTACTCCGCGAACGAGGTCCAGCCCTCGACCGCGGTGGAACGGAAGCGCCACAGCGCGGCCGCCTTCTCCGCGTCGCCTGCCTCGTCCCAGGCGGATTCCTTCAGGACCGGGCCGAATTTCTCCCAGAACGGCGCGTAGGTCTCCGCGTTCTTCGCGAGCGTCGCAAGCTCCGTGACCAAGCGGTTGGTCACCGCGCGGCGGATGCGCGCGAGTACCGGCGTCGCCTGCAGCATCTCGCGTGAGACGTTGAGCGGCAGGTCCTCGGTGTCCACGACGCCCTGCACGAAGCGCAGCCAGGGCGGCAGCAGCTCCGCCTCGTCGGTGATGAACATGCGCCGCACATGAAGCCGCACGCGGCTCCTGCGCTCCTCGCTGGCCACGAACAGCGGCGGCGAGGCCGGCACGAAAAGCAGCGCGTAGAACTCGAGCGCGCCCTCCGCGCGCCAGTGCAGCGTCGCCAGCGGCTTGTCGAAGAGGTTGCCGAGCCCGCGGTAGAAGCTGGTCGCGTCCTCCTCGGAAAGCTCAGCCTTGGGCCGCCGCCACAGCGCCGTGCCCTCGTTCGCGGCCTCCTCCTTGCCGTCGCGCATGATCGCGATCGGCACGGTGATGTGGTCCGCCCATTTGCGCACGATGGCCTCGAGCCGCGCCGGATCGAGATACTCCTCGGCATCCGCCTTGATGTGCAGCACAACGTCGGTGCCCGCCGCGTCGCGCTCGGCGGGCGCGATCTCGTAGCCGCCGCGCCCCTCGCTCTCCCAACGCCAGGCGGACTCCTCGCCGGCGTGGCGCGACGTGACCACCACGCGGTCCGCCACCATGAAGGCCGCGTAGAAGCCGACGCCGAACTGGCCGATCAGGCTCGGCCGCTCCTCCGGCTTTGCCGCGCCGAGCTGCTCGCCAAAGGCACGCGTACCGGAGCGGGCGATGGTGCCGAGATGCGCGATCAGCTCCTCGCGCCGCATGCCGATGCCCGAATCCGAGATCGTCAGCGTGCGCCCCGCCTTGTCTGCGGCGATCAGGATGCGCGCGTTCTCCGGCAAGGCCAGGTTCTTGTCGGTCAGCGCCTCGAAGCGGCGGCGATCCGTGGCGTCGGCGGCGTTGGCGACCAGTTCGCGCAGGAAGATCTCCCGCTCCGAATACAGCGAGTGCACGACGAGATCGAGCAGGCGCCCGACCTCGGCCCCGAACTCATGTTTCTCCGCCGCCTGGTCCATGCCGCAGTCCCCTCTCGCGGCCGCGGATATGCGGGTCTGACCGGCGGTTTTCAACCCATCCCGCGTGGCGGCACGGAAGTCACTTGCATTATAAAAGTGATAACCTTATGTGACTTGCACGACGCTACCCAGCGAGGTCCAGCCTCATGCAACGCACCCGCTTCGACACCATGCCCTGCCCCATTGCCCGCAGCCTCGATCGCGTCGGCGAATGGTGGAGCATCCTGATCCTGCGCGACGCCCTCCAGGGGCTGACGCGCTTCGAGCAGTTCCAGAAGAGCTTGCCGATTGCGCCGAATATGCTGACGCGGCGGCTGCAGGGTCTGGTCCAGGCGGGATTGCTGGAAAGGCGCCGTTACAGCGAGAAGCCGCCGCGCCGCGAATACGTGCTCACCGAGCGGGGCCGCGACTTCCAGCCCGTGCTCTGGGCCCTGCTCGCCTGGGGCAACAAGCATTTCGCCCCTGAGGGCGCGCGCGTGATCCTCATCGACCGGGAGACCGGTAAGCCGGCCGAACCGGTAATGGTCGACGCCGTGAGCGGCAAGCAGATGAATGCGGAAGGGTTCCGGACTGCCCCAGGGCCCGCTGCGACCGAGGCGACGCGCCGGCTCCACGGCACGCCCGATGACGTGCCGGGCGTGGTGTCGTGAGCAGCCCCCTGCTGCGCCGCGACAGCGCCGTGGTCGGTTTGCGCACCAACCGGAAGACCTTGACGTGGTTCGCGCTCGCCGGCGCGTTGTTCGTGGTGCTGGCCTTCGGCGCGATCGTCGCGCGGCACTGGTGGCAGGTCGGCCGCTTCATCGAAAGCACCAGCGACGCCTATGTCGGCGGCAACGTGACGCCCATCGCGCCCCATGTCGCCGGCTTCGTCGCCGCGGTTGCGGTGGCGGACAATCAGTTCGTCCATGCCGGCGAGATCCTGGTGCGCCTCGGCAGCCGGGACTACCGCGCGGCCCTTGACGGGGCGGCAGCTCAGGTGGCGCAGCGCCAGGCGATGCTTGACGACCTCGAGGCACAGGTACCGGTGCAGCACGCCGAGATCGCGCAAGCCGAGGCCAATCTGCGCGCCGCCGACGCCCGCGCCACCTTCGCCCGGGCCGATGCCAGCCGGTATGGCGCGCTGGTGCGCACCGCGGCGGGCTCGTTGCAGCAGGCGCAGCGTTCCGACGCAGCCGACACCGAGGCCCGTTCCGCCGCCACCGAGGCCCGTGCGGCGCTTGCCGCCTCGGTCGGCCAGCTAAAGGTTCTCGCGGCACAGATCGAAGCCGCGCGCGCCGCGCTGCTGGCCGCGCGCGCCGCACGACGCGCTGCGCAGCTCAATCTCGGCTACACGGTGATCCGCTCGCCGATCGACGGCTATGTCGGCGACCGCGCGGCGCAGGTGGGAAGCTACGCCACCGCCGGC
>JAJYFW010000524.1 GCA_021785335.1 Pseudomonadota bacterium | reverse complement strand
CATCGCCAACCCCGGAGAGACAGAGTGCCCCCGATCGCGAAACTCACCAAGGCGCAGCGCAAGCACATCCCGCCGGCATGGGAGCTGGTGGAGGGCCGCGACGCCATTGCCCGCGCCTTCCGCTTCGCCGATTTTTCCGCCGCTTTCGCCTTCATGACCCGCGTCGCCCTGCTCGCCGAGAAGCACGATCATCACCCGGAGTGGTCGAATGTCTACAACCGCGTGGACGTCGTGCTCTCGACGCACGACGCGCGCGGGCTGACGCAGCGCGACCTCGACATGGCGCTGGCGATCGACAAGCTCGTGGGCAACGCGCCGATGGGTGACGCCGGATCGTGAGCGAGCTACTGGATACCGCCTCCCGCACCCGCGCCATCCACCGCGCGGCGGCGCGGTTCTGCCGCGCGCGGGGCTGGGCGCCGCTCGCCGAGGTGTCGCTGCCCAACGGCCGGCGCGCGGACATCCTGGCGCTGCTGCCCGATCGCGGCTTGGTCTGCATCGAGGTGAAGTCCGGCCGCGCCGACTACGAGAGCGACCGCAAGTGGGAGGAATACCGCGAGTTCTGCGACCGGCTGTTCTTCGCGGTGGATACGGATTTCCCGCGCGAGCTGATCCCGGAGACCACCGGCCTGATCGTCGCCGCGGATGGCGAGGCGGTGGAAATGCGCGCCGCGCCGGAGCACCGGCTGCCCACCGCGCGCCGCCATGCGCTGCTCGCCGCCTTCGCGGCACTCGCGGCCGGGCGCCTCAACACGCTGCTCGACCCGCTGCCTGTCGAGAACTCGCGGCCAGACTGAGGGGGACTCCCCTTCGGACCGTTTCCGGGTCTAGGCTCGGCGGCGAAGGGCGTCACGCCCGGAGGGCGCCCTCGCCAGCGAGAGGGGGAACCCATGGCCGGAGACAATGCCGCAAGAAGCCCACGCACGGTCGCCCTGGTGGGGCCGTCGGGGAGCGGAAAGTCCACGCTTTTCGAGGCGCTGCTGGAGGCGGCCGGATCCCCCGCCCGCAAGCCCGCCGACCCGCGCAACCGACCACCGACCACTGAGACGCGCGTCGGTCACGCCAGCTATCTCGGTGACGACTGGGCGATCCTCGACTGCCCGGGCTCCGTGGAGTTCGCCCACGAGACGGCCGCTGCGCTCAGCGTCGCTGACATCGCGGTCGTGGTCTGCGACCCCGCGCCGGCCCGCGCCCAGACCGCAGGCCCGATCCTGCACCTGCTCGCGGAGCGGCGCATTCCGCACCTGGTGCTGATCAACCGGATCGACACGCTTGAAGGCCGGCTCACGGAGACGCTCGCGGCCCTGCAGGCGCAGGCTCGCATGCCGCTCGCGCTCTGCCAGGTGCCGATGACGGACCAGGGCCGCGTCACCGGCTACGTCGATCTCGTCAGTGCACGCGCCTACCGCTATCGCAGCGGCCAGGCCTCGGAGATGATGGCTGTCCCCTCCGATTTGCACGGACAGGAGCAGGAGGCGCTCGACAAGCTGGTCGAGGTACTGGCCGACCACGACGATGCTCTGCTGGAGAAGGTGCTGGAGGACGTGAAGCCCACGCCCGCCGAGCTCTATGCCGACCTGCGCAAGGACCTCGCCGCCGGCAACGTGGTCGAGGTGCTGCTCGGCGCCGGGCAGGAGATGCACGGCGTGCGGAGGCTGTGGAAGAAGCTGCGCCACGACACGCCCTTCGTGCAGGAAACCGCTGCTCGGATCGGCGTCGTCGCCTCCGGCCCGGTGCTGGCGCAGGTGTTCCGCACCCAGCATGCGGGCCATGCCGGCAAGCTCTCCTTCGCGCGCATCTGGCGCGGTACGCTGCGCGACGGCGTCACGCTCGGCGGCAGCCGCCTCGGCGGCATCCAGCGTTTCCCCGCGGGCGAACCCGCAAAGATCGTGGAGGCGCAGGCGGGCGAGGTGGTCGGCCTCGGCCGGCTCGACACCGTGCCCACCGGCGCCGCCGTGAGTACCGGCGACGCCGAGACGCTGCCCTTCCCCAGGCCTCCCTCGCCCGTCTTCTCTCTTGCGATCACCACGACTGACCGCAAGGACGACGTGAAGCTTTCCGGCGCGTTGCAGAAGCTGCTGGAGGAGGACCCCTCGCTCACGCTCACGCACACCGAGGCAGGCGAGACGGTGCTGCACGGCCAGGGCGAGATCCACCTCAACACCGCGATCGAACGGCTCGGGCGGATCGGCGGGCTCAAGGTCGCGAGCCACACACCGCAGGTCGCCTATCGCGAGACCATAAGGCGCAGCGTGCACGAGCACGGGCGGCTCAAGCGTCAGACCGGCGGGCACGGCCAGTTCGCCGACGTGAAAATCGAGATTGCGCCGCGGCCGCGCGGGGCGGGCTTCGAGTTCATCGACCGCATCGTGGGCGGCGCGGTGCCGCGCAACTTCATCCCCGCAGTGGGAGAGGCGGCAGAGGAGGCGGCGGGCAAGGGACCGTTCGGCTATCCCGTCGTGGACATCGCGGTCACGCTGCACGACGGCCAGTTCCACAGCGTCGACAGTTCCGACATGGCGTTCCGCACGGCGACGCGCACCGCAATGCAGGAGGGGCTGGCGAAAGCCGATCCGGTGCTGCTGGAACCGATCGAGCGCGTCACCGTGAGCGTGCCCAACGACTACACCGCCCGCGCGCAGC
>JAJYFW010000032.1 GCA_021785335.1 Pseudomonadota bacterium | reverse complement strand
TGTCACTGGAACTTCAACGTGTATGTCATTGTCCTTGCGTTGAAAAAAAGCATGCGGCTCGACATGCAGCTCGACATAGGCGTCGCCTGCCGGCCCGCCGCCGTAGCCTGGCATGCCCTGGCCGCGCAGCCGCAGCATCTGCCCGTCCCCCGACCCCGCGGGGATGGTCACCTGAAGCGTCTTGCCCTCGGGCAGATTGAGCGTGCGCACTCCCCCGCGCACGGCGTCGAGGAACGGCAGGCGCAACGCGTAGGTGACGTCCTGTCCCCGCGCCCGAAACTCGCCGCTGCCAAAACCGCCGGTACGGCCGCCTCCAAAGGCGCGGGCGAGAAACTCCGCGAGTTCCTCGTTGCTGGCGAACCCGTCCTGTGCCGCGTGCGGCCCGTCCGCCGTTTCGCGGTAGAAATGCTGCGGCCGCTCGGCGCCCGCCGCGTCGATCTCGCCGGCGTCGAAGCGCCGCCGCTTCTCCTTGTCGCGCAGCAGGTCGGCGGCGGCGGAAACCTCCTTGAACCTTGCCTCCGCCTCCTTGTCGCCCGGGTGCAGGTCCGGGTGGTAGCGCCGCGCGAGCTTCTTGAAGGCGGCGCCGATCTCCTCCTCAGTCGCGGCACGCGTGACCCCGAGCGTCTCGTACGGGTCCTTCATGCCGGCAGGCCAAGCACGCCCGCGACCTCGTTGGCGAGCGCCAGCAGTGCCGCGTCGTGCCCGGCCGCGGCGACCAGCGAAAGCCCGACCGGCGCGCCGTCCGCAGTGCCGACGGGGATGGTCACCTCGGGCAGCCCGGCGAAGCTCGCGATCGCCGTGACCCCGATGGTCGCCTCGCGCACCGCCTGCTGGTGCGCCTCGCTCGCGGTCAGCAGCGGCGCCGGGCTCGGGGCGGTGGGGAAGACCAGTACCGCGCCGCCGCCGAGCAGCGGCGCCAAGCGGGCGGCGAGGCGTCGGCGGAAGGCGCGCCCGGCCGCGGCCAGCGCCGGGCTCATGGTGCGCGCCGCCTCGATCCGCTCGCCGATTCCGGGCCCGAAGCGCGGGTTGACCGAGACCACCCAGTCGCCCAGCGTCGCCCAGACCTCGGCTGCCTGCACGGCGCGGAAATGCCCGTAGAGCGCTGACAGCCCCTCCGGCACCAGCGAAACGGAGACCGGCCGCAGCGCCGCCACCGCCGGCGAGAGGGCGGAGGCGACCGCGGGGTCGGCGTTCACCCACGCCTCCTCGACGCGCAGGAAGGGCCCCGAGAGCGCACCGCCCGGCTGCGGCAGCAGCGCTTCGCCCACCACTTCCAGAAGATCGGCGGAACGCGCGAACCAGCCGCATGTATCGAGGCTCGGCGCCAGCCCCCGCGCACCGGCCAGCGATACCGCGCCTTGGGTCGGGCGGATGCCGTAAAGGCCGCAATAGCTCGCCGGGATGCGCACCGAGCCGCCAGTGTCCGAGCCGAGCGCGAAATCCACCTCCCCGGCGGCGACCGCGGAGGCCGAGCCGCAGCTCGATCCGCCGGGAAAGCGCAGGGGGGCTGCCGGATTGCGCGGCGTACCGTGCCAGATGTTCTCGCCGGTCAGGCCGAACGCGAGTTCCACCGTCTTGGTCTTGCCGGCGAGCCGGGCCCCGGCGGCAAGCAGTTCCGCGACCACCGGGGCGGTTGCCTCCGCGGGCGGATGGGTGCGCGCCCACTCCGGGTGGCCGTAGCTGGTGACGAACCCGGCAATGTCGAACAAGTCTTTGACTGCAAAAGATAACCCGTCAAGAGAGCCGCTGTCCGTGGCGGCCATCGCGGCGCGCGGGCCGGGCACGAAGGCGCCGGCATCCGCCCCCGGTTCCTCACGTGCACGGTCATCGTCCCTGAACATCGCGCGCTCCCGCCGTCACGGTCCCGGCCCGAAGCGGCCAGCCCCACCTCGCGCGAACCTTCGCGGGGAGCGGGATTCAGTCAAGATGACACGCAGGCAAGGCGGCGGGAATGTCAGGGCGAGGGGTGGGGCCCGGCGGACGGCTCGATCACGCTGATGTGATCGCGCGGGGCCCTGTCCGCGCCATGTCCCGGTCGGCGAGTTCTTCGTATTCCGGGCGCGAACCGTGTTATAAGGGGCGCTGGTGGCCGGCGTGGCCGGTTCCCGCGACGATGCTTCAGGTCCCGAGGATCAAGCTCTTGGATTCAATGCCGCCTGTTGCTGGCCCGCCCGACCCCTCTCCAGACCCGCGGGAGAAGCTGGAGGTGCGGCTGCTCGCGCTGATCGAGGCGGCGCGCTGGCACGGCGTGGACCTCGATCGTGACGACTTGCGCCTGCCCACGGGCGGCATCGTGGCGCCTGCGGTGTTGGTGGACTGGGTACGCGGCTCCGGGCTGTGGGCGCGCGCGGCCCGGCTCTCCTGGAAGCACCTGGTCGCCACCCAGGCCTCGGGGCCCGTCGTGCTGCTGCTCGAGGACGGCTCGGCGGCGCTGATGGTCCGCGCCGATCCCGCGCGCAATGTCGTCTGGCTGAAGAACCCGGCCTCCTCATTCGACGACGGCGGCGTGCCGGTGGACGAACTGCGCCTCACCCAGCTGTGGAAGGGCGAGGTCATCCTGCTGCGGCCGGAGCGCGGGGCCAACGAGGACAACGCGCCGTTCACGCTGGGCTGGGTGGCGCGTATCGTCTGGCGCGAAAAGAAGACGCTGCGCGACATCTGCGTCGGCTCGATCGTGCTGTCGGTGCTGGCGATCCTGCCGCCGCTCCTCGTGATGGTGGTGGTGGACAAGGTCGTCACCTACCAGTCCGGCTCCACGCTGCTGATGCTCTCCCTGATCCTGGTCGTCGCCGCGATCTACGAGACCTATCTCGGCTTCGCGCGGCGCGAACTGATCCTGGTGGTCGCCACCCGGATGGACGCGCGCATAGGCCTGCACATCTTCCGCCGCCTGCTCGGGCTCTCGATCGACTACTTCGAGAAGAACCAGACCGGCGCGATCCTCTACAAGCTCAACCAGTTCGCCAAGATCCGCGAGTTCCTCACCGGCAAGATGCTCGCGACCATCCTCGATCTGGTGACGCTCGCGGTGCTGATCCCGTTCCTGTTCTGGCTGAACGCGCCGCTGACCTGGCTCACCATCGCCGCCGGCGTGATGATCGCCCTCATCATCATCGCCTGCCTGCCGCGGGTGCGGCGGACCTTCGGCGAATGGATGAAGTCGGAGGTCGAGAAGAGCAACGTCATGGTCGAGAGCGTCGCCGGCATCCGCACGGTGAAGTCGCTGGCGCTCGAGCCGCAGCAGCGCGAGCTGTGGGACCAGCGGCTCGCCAAGGCGTCGCTGTGGCAGCAGGAACTGGGCCGGGCGAGCAACGTCCCGGCGACGCTGGTGACGCCGTTCGACAACTTCATGAACCGCGGCGTGCTGTTGGTCGGCGCCTATTTCGCGCTGCACGGCAACGTCGCGACGCTGGGTTCGCTCGTCGCCTTCATGATGCTGTCCGGCCGCGTGGCCGCGCCCCTCGTCGGCCTCGCGCGGCTCACCGAGGAATACGAGTATGCCCGCGCCGCGGTGGGCATCGTCGCCGAGGTGCTGAACAACCGGCCGGAAGTGGTGAACCCCGGCGCCGGGGTGCGCCCGCGCCTCGAGGGCGCGGTGCATTTCCAGGACGTGGACTTCGCCTATCCGGGCTCGCGCACCAAGGCGCTGCAGGAGGTCTCGTTCGAGATCCCGGCCGGCACCACGCTGGGCCTGGTCGGGCGGTCCGGCTCCGGCAAGTCGACCATCACCCGGCTGTTGCAGGGGATCAACCGGGAGTACGAGGGGCAGATCAAGCTCGACGGCACGGATCTGCGCGAGATCAACCTCGCCTATCTCCGGCGCAGCTTCGGCGTGGTGCTGCAGGAGAATTTCCTGTTCCGCGGCACCATCCGCGAGAACATCATCGCCGGCCGCCCCGGGCTCACGCTCAACGACGCGATCCGTGCCGCCCGCCTCGCGGGAGCCGAGGAGTTCATCGAGCGCATGCCGCTCGGCTACGAGACCTGGATCGAGGAGGGCTCGCCCAACCTCTCCGGCGGCCAGCGCCAGCGCCTCGCCATCGCCCGCGCGCTGATCCACGACCCGCGCATCCTCATCCTCGACGAGGCGACCAGCGCGCTCGACCCCGAGAGCGAGGCGCTCGTCAACGCCAATATCCGGCGCATCGCCCACGGGCGGACGATGATCATCGTCTCGCACCGGCTTTCCTCGCTGGTCGAATGCGACCAGATCCTGGTGCTCGACCAGGGCAAGGTCATGGATATCGGCCCGCACAGCGTGCTGGTGGACCGCTGCCCCGTTTACCGCCAGCTCTGGCTGCAGCAGAACCGGCACATGATGGACCAGGGCCGCGGCCCGCAGCCGGCGGCGATCGTCGCTCGCAACGAGGGCTAACCGATGTCCGAGGCG
Source organism: Pseudomonadota bacterium (assembly GCA_021785335.1). Next base: position 5,959 of record JAJYFW010000032.1, on the reverse strand, counting down.
ACGCCGCTGCCGCAGTCCACGTCGCGCGCGCTGGCCGCGATCGCGAGCGCCAACGATCCCGCCAGTCGCGCGCTGCTCGAGTTCGAGAGCCCGACGGTCTCGCTGATCGCCCGCCCGATCCGCGTCGGTATCCGCTACACGGTCTGGTCGCTGGCCCTCGTGATGGTGATCATGCTCGTGATCGCCGGAACGGTGCCGATCGACCGCGTGGTGACCACGCACGGGCGGGTCGTGCCGCGCGCGCACAACATCGTCGTGCAGCCGCTCGAGACCTCGATCATCCGCTCGATCGATGTGCGCGAGGGCCAGTTCGTCAAGAAGGGCGAGCTCCTTGCCCAGCTCGATCCCACCTTCGTGCAGGCGGACGAAACGAGCCTCGCGCAGCAGGTGGCCAGCCTCGGCGCCGAGGTGGCTCGCCTCACGGCGGAGGCCGCAGGAAAGACCTACCTCTCGGACGGCACGCAACCGGGCAACCTGGAGGCCGAGATCTACGCCCAGCGGCACGCCGAGTACACGTTCAAGGTGCAGACCTACAACCAGCGCATCGACAGCACCAAGGCCAAGGTGGCGCAGGCCGCCGCCGACATCCGCTCCTTCACGGAGCGCCTCGCGGTGGCGCGCGCCATCGAGAAGAAGCGCATGGAGCTGGAGCAGATGCAGGTGGGCAGCCAGCTCAGCACGCTCGCCGCCCAGGACACCCGCGTCGAGATGCAGCGCTCGCTCGCCGATGCCGAGGCGCAGGCCTCGGGGGCCATGCGCGACCTGGCCGCGCTGCGCGCCGAGCGCGACGCATACATCCAGCAATACAAGGCGGATATCTCCTCGCAGCTGCAGACCCAGACCCGCAAGCTGGCGTTGGCGCGCGCCGATCTCATCAAGGCGAAGCTGCGCCGCCAGCTCGTGCAGCTGCGCGCCGACCGCAACGCGCTGGTTCTGTCCATCGCCCAGGTCAGCGTCGGTTCGGTGCTGCAGTCGGGAGATCAGTTCATCACCCTGGTGCCCGCCGACGCCAAGCTCGAGATCAGGGCGGTGCTCTCCGGCATGGATGCCGGCTTCGTCCATGTCGGCCAGCCGGTGCGTATCAAGTTCGATTCGTTCCCGTACTACACCTACGGCACCGCCTACGGCACGGTGCGGGTGATCTCGCCCGACAGCTTCCATGCGCCGAACGCCTTCGCCGCCGCGGCGACGCGCCCGCACAGCACCCAGCAATTCGGCGAGGTCTACTACCGCGTGCGCATCGCCATCGATCAGATGCACATGCGTGACCTGCCGGCGGGCTTCCACCTCGCCCCCGGCATGCCGGTCACCGCGGACATCAAGATCGGCAAGCGCACGGCACTGCAGTTCATGCTTGCGCGCGTCATCCCGGCGGTGTCGAACGGGATGCGGGAACCGTGACGCCGGGCGCTGTCGCGGGCACGCGGGGCGCCGATGCTTGATCGCCTGCTGCCCAAGGCCGTGCTGGGACCGGAAGCGGCACTGCGGCGCGCGCGTGGGCTGATCGCGGCCGGCAAGAGGACGCAGGCATTTCCGCTGCTGGCGCGCGCCGCCGCCGCCGGGCTTGCCGAGGCGGAGTTCCACGTCGCGCGCAGCTATTTCGAGGGCGCCGGCGTGCCGCCGAGCCTGCCCGAGGGGTTGCGCTGGCTCGAACGCGCCGCGGGGCAGGGCAATGTCGAGGCGCAGAACCTGCTCGCCTCGCTGTACCTGCAGGGCATCGTTTCGCCAGGGACACAGCCGGGCGTGCCGCTCTTCGCCACCGCGGTTCCGTTGCCGGGCGGCACCGACTGGCAGCGCGCGCGGCTCTGGGCCGAGCGCGCCGCCGCGTCCGGTTCGCCGGAAGGGCAGGCCACGCTGGCCTTCATCCTCACCATCGGGCCGCAGGAGGGGCGCGACGAGGCACGCGCGGCCGAACTCTACGAGGCATCCGCTGCCTCGGGGTGGCCGCAGGGCTGCCTCGGTGCCGGGATGATGCGCCTCGGCCGTGCCAATGCCGACACCGAGGTCGCGGCGACGACGGATTATGACGCGATCATTGCACTGCTCACCCGCGCCGCCGACGCCAGCATCCCGATGGCGAGCGCGGTGCTGAGCGAGATGGCGGCGCGCGGGCAGGGCGGGCCGGCCGACCCCGCGGCCGCCGCGCGCCATCTCGCGACCGCGGCGGCACGCGGCCTGCGCTCTGCCCAGGCGCGCTATGGGCGGATGCTGATGGCCGGCAGTGGGGTCGAGAAGGACACCGTGGAGGGCGAATCCCTGCTGCGCCGCGCGGCGCTCGGCGGCGACGCGGATGCCGCGGCCTTCCTTGGCGATCTCTATGCGCGCGGCGGCGACCTGCCGCCCAACCATACCGAGGCGGCCATGTGGTACCGCCGCGCCATGGACCTCGGCCACGGCGCAGCGGCACGCGCCCTGGGCCAGTTGCACCTCGTCGGCGCCGGCACCTCGCGCGACCCGCAGGAGGCGGCGCGCCTGTTCCGTATCGCCGCCGAGGCGGGCGACCAGCAGGCCGCCACCCAGCTCAGGGGACTGGCGACCAACCCCGAGATGGGCCCCGAGGTGCGTGCCGTCTCCCACGCCTGGATCGCCGAGGCGGCCGAGAAGGGCGACCTGCTCGCCGCCTTCAATCTCGGCATCTGGCTTGCCGACGGCATCGGTGGGGAGCGCGACGACGTCGCCGCCGCCCGCTGGCTGCGCCGGGCCGCGGACGGCATCGTCAACGCGCAGTTCGGCTATGGCCTGATGGTGATGGCCGGGCGCGGTGTGCCGGCCGACCCGGTGGAGGCGCGCGTCTGGATCGCGCGTGCGGCGGCGGCGGGCATGACCGAGGCGCAGATCGTGCTGGCCGACCTGCTGGTCGCCGGCACTGGCGGGCCACGCGACCACGCCCAGGCGCTGGCGCTGTACGAGAAGGCGGCCCAGACCGGCAAGACGCAGGCGATGTTCGCCATGGGCGCGTTGCTCGGTGGCGGCCACGACGTGCCATGGGACCGACCGGCGGCGCAGCACTGGTTCCAGGAGGCGGCGCAGCGCGGACACGGGCTCGCGCAGCTCATGCTCGGCCGCTACCTCGCGCGCGGCCTCGCCGGCGAGCGCGATCCCGTCGCGGCGCGGGTGTGGCTGGAGCGGGCGCTCGCACAGGGCCACGCCGAGGCGGAGGCCGAACTGGCGGCGCTGGGCCCGACGGACCCGCCGTCCGCGACTGCCGCCTGATTTGGGTACGATTTCGCAACAACACCAGCGCGAGGCGGAGCAGGCGGTCGCCGCCGCGCGCGAAGCCAGGGCGGCGGGCGACGCCGCGAAGGCCCGCGCCTGGCTGGAGCGCGCGCACCGGCTTGCCCCGGCCGATCCCGCGGTGGCGCTGCTGCTTGCGCAACGACGCATCGCCGACAACACACCGCGCGAGGCGGTGACGTTGCTGGAGAGAGTGGTCGCCGAGGTGCCCATGCGTGAAGCGTGGTGGATGCTCGCGACCATCCGTCTGGCGCTCGGCGATGTCGCGGGCGCCGTGGCGGCGCTGGAGATCACCTTGCGGCGGTTCCGTCTGCCCGATCCGGTGCCCCCCGCCGCGGCGGCCATCGCGCGTGCCGCCGGCGTGCCAGGCTGGTGCGGCCTCGGGCCGCGCGGACCCGCCGGCCACGTGCTGCCCGGCGCCGCCCCGGCACGGCGGCGGCGCACGCAGGGCGGCATCGCGTTCGTTTCGGGCGGCCGCGAACTCCTCGGCTCTCCTCTCGATCCGTCCGTGCTCGGGCATGTGGAGGGCGTGGTACGCGCGGAGGGCACCACGCTGGTCGGCTGGGCCTGGCATCCTGCGGATCCCGACCGCGATCCCGTGCTCACCCTCGTCGGCGGCAGCGGGCGGCGGCGCGTGGTCGCTGGTGACCGGACCGTCGAGACACCGCGCCCGCTGGTGCAGGCGCGTGGCTTCCGCATCGCCCTCAGCCCGCGCGACGCGGCGGGGCCGCTCACCATCGCCGGCGGCGGGCGGGCGTTGGCCGGCAGCCCGCTCGACCCCTTCGCCGAGCATCGCGCGGCGCGGGCGCATGGCCAGGCGCTGGCACGTGCCTATCCCGTGACCGGGCGCGGCCGCCCGATCCCGCCGCTCGCGGTCAACGCCGACATAACGGGCCTGCCGGCACGTGCCCCCGCGCGGCCCCGCCGGCCCATCGCGCTGGTGCTGCCCGTGCACGGCAGCGGCGACGCCGCCAATCGCGAGGCGACGCTCGCCTGCCTCGCCGCCCTCGACGGCACGCTGCCCGCGGGCACGGCGCTCATCATCGTCGACGACGCGAGCACCGACGCCGCGCTGCTCCGGGAACTCGCGGCACGGGCGTCGCGACCCCGCACGCACCTGATACGGCTCCGTCATAATCTCGGCTTCTGCGCCGCCGCCAATGCCGGTCTGCGCGCCGCCTGGCCGCTCGCGCCGGCGCGCGACATCGTGCTGCTGAACAGCGACACGGTTCCCGCGCCCGGCTGGATCGAGCGCCTGCGCGAGGCGGTGCACACGGCGCCCGACACCGGCACCGCCTCGCCGATCTCCAACGACGCGACCATCCTCTCCTATCCTTGCGCGGACCGCCGCAATCCCATGCCCGCGGACGTCGCGGCGATGGGCGCGCTCGCCGCGGCCGCCGGCACGGCGCCGGTGGCGTTGCCTACCGGCGTCGGCTTCTGCCTCTACATCCGCCGCGAATGCCTCGGCGACACAGGACTGCTGCGCGCCGACCTGTTCGCGCAGGGTTACGGCGAGGAGAACGATTTCTGCCGCCGCGCCGCCTGGCTCGGCTGGCGGCACGTCGCCGTGCCGCGCGCCTATGTCGCGCATCTCGGCGCCGGCAGTTTCGGCGCCGCGACCGCCTCCCTCGTCGCGCGCAACAGCGAGACGATGGAACGGCTTCATCCCGGCTACGCGGCGGCGATCGCGCGCTGGGTCGCGGCCGACCCGCTCGCCCGGACCCGCCGGATGCTGGACGAGCGCCGGCTGTCCGCGAGCAAGCCCCGCGAGACGGTGCTGCTCGTCACGCACGACGATGGCGGCGGCGTGGAGCGCGCGGTGCGGGCGCGCATCGCCACCCTTGCTGCCGAGGGACGCGAGGCGCTGCTGCTGCGCCCGGTGCTGCACGGTGACGGCGAGAGTGGGCCGCGCTACCGGGCCGGGTTCTGCCGCCTCGACGACGGCAACGGCGCGTTCCCCAACCTCGTGTTCCGCTTGCCGGAGGAGCTTGCCGCGCTGCGGGCGCTGCTGCTGCGGCGGCACGTGCGCGCGGTCGAGATCCATCACCTGCTGGGCCATGACCGCTCGGTCGCCGGCCTCGCGCCCGCTCTGCGCGTGCCGCTCGCCTGGCACGTGCACGACTACGCCTGCGTCTGCCCGCGCGTCACCTTCTCGCTGCCCGACGGGCGCTATTGCGGCGAGCCGGCGGAGCCGGGTGCCTGCGAGGCCTGCATCGCCGACCACGGCAGGCGCGACGGCGCCGAACTCCCGGTCACGGCCCTGCGCGCGGCGAGTGCCGCGGCGCTCGCCGCCGCGCCGGTGGTGGTGGTGCCGTCCGCCGATGTCGCGGCGCGTCTCGCCCGGCATTTCCCCGGTGTCGCCGCGCGCGTCGTACGCCCGGAAAGCGACGCGGGCCTGCCGCCCTTAGAGCCGCCGCCGAGCGCCCCGCGCCGCCGCGTGGCCATCCCCGGCGCAATCGGGCCGGACAAGGGCTATGACGTGCTGCTCGCCTGTGCCCGCGACGCCGCGAGCCGCGACCTGCCGCTCGAGTTCGTCGTCATCGGCCACAGCACGGGCGACGCGCGGCTGATAGAGACCGGCCGCGTCTGGGTCACTGGCCGCTACGAGGAGGAAGAGGGCGAGGCGCTGCTGCGCGCCCAGGGCGCCTCGCTCGCCTTCATCCCCTCGACCTGTCCCGAAACGTGGTGCTTCGCGCTGTCGCTCGCCTGGCGGGCCGGGCTC
>JAJYFW010000031.1 GCA_021785335.1 Pseudomonadota bacterium | reverse complement strand
ATGAACTGAAGGCGGGGCTCGACGCCTATCTGCGCGACTGGGCATTGTGGGAGAAGGGTGCACGGCGGATGCGCAGCATCGGCGACATCGTCGCGTTTTACGACGAGGATGCCAAACGCTGCCTCCGCTTCGGGCAGGATTTCCTGCGCGAGGCGAGCCTCACGAAGGGTGACCTCAGCGAGCCCGCCTATCGCAACGCGCGCAAGATGGACATCTGGGCGAGCAGGACGATCGGCATCGACCCGTATCTGCGCCAGCACAGGCTCGACGCGATCCTGTTCCCCTCGCGTACGGGCGCCGGGTTCGCGGCGAAGGCGGGATACCCGTCGGTGCAGGTGCCGGCGGGGTTCGTGACGCATTGGGAAGACTTCGAAACGAAGCCCTATCCCTACGGCATCACCTTCACCGGCCCGGCATGGAGCGAGGCGCGGCTGCTGGCACTCGCCTATGCCTTCGAGCAGGCGCGCGGGGCGTTCCCGAAGCCTGAGCTGTGACGGCGCTTCTCGCGGCCCTGGTCGCCATCGTCGCGATCGGGGTCGCGGCCTGGGCCTTCGCCTCGCGCGCGTCGCTCGAGCGCAGGCTCGGCGTGGCGACGAGTGCCGCGGAGCGCGTGCCGGCGCTGGAGGCGCAGGTCGGCGAGGCCGGCAAGGCGGCGGCGGAGGCCCGCGAGCGGCGGGTCGAGGCGGAAACCAGCCTGCAGGGCCTCGCGAGGCAGGTCGAGTCGCTGGAGACGAGTCAGCGCGATCTGCGGCACGAGCTTGCCGCGCAGCAGGAAAAGCTCGCCGGTACGCTCGCGGACCTCTCGCGCACGCAGGAGACGCTGGCGCAGGAACGGCGGCAGAACGCGGAGCGCGTCGCCGAGCTGCAGCGCCTGCGCGAGGAAACCAAGGCGCAGTTCCAGCAGCTCGCGGCGACCATCCTGACGCAGCAGAGCGAAACGTTCACGAAGCAGAACAAGGAACAGGTGGAGACGCTGCTCGGCCCGCTGCGCGAACAGATTTCCACCTTCGAGAAGGGGCTCACGGAAGCGCGGGTGGAGACGGCGAAGGAGCGCGGCACGCTCGCCGAGCAGATCAAGTCGCTGATGGCGACCAACGACACGATGCGCTCGGAGACGCGCGGGCTCGCCGACGCGCTGCGCGGCCAGTCGCAGACCCAGGGCGCGTGGGGCGAGATGATCCTCGCCACCATCCTCGAGCGCTCGGGCCTGCGCGAGGGCGAGGAATACACGATGCAGGAGACCGCGAGCGACGCCGACGGGCGGCGGCTGCGGGCGGACGTGGTGGTGAACCTGCCGGGCGGCGAGGGACGGCGCATCGTGGTCGACGCCAAGGTCTCGCTGACCGCCTTCGACCAGTACGTCAACGGCGCGGACGACGGCGAGCGCGAGGCGGCGCGGCGGGCGCACCTCACCTCGCTGCGCGGGCACGTGAGCACGCTCGGCTCCAAGGCCTATCACGACGCGATCGGCGAGGGACTCGACTACGTGATCATGTTCGTGCCGATCGAGGGCGCGCTGGCGCTGGCGTTGCAGTCGGACCCGGCGCTCACGGGCTTCGCCGCCGAGAACAACGTCGCGATCGCAACGCCGACGACGCTGATGATGGCGCTGCGGACGGTGGCGAACGTCTGGAAGGTGGAACGTCGCAACCGCAGCGCCGAGGAGATCGCGCGCGTCGCCGGGCGGATGTACGACAAGCTCGAGGGCTTCGTGCAGGATTTCCAGAAGATCGGCACGCAGCTCGACACCACGCGCCATACTTACGAAACAGCACTCGGCAAGCTCTCGCAGGGCCGCGGCAACCTGCTGCGCCACGCGGAGCAGCTCAAGGAACTGGGCGCGCGGGCCAACAAGTCGCTGCCCCCCGCCCTGCTCGGCGAGGACAGCTAGGCGCGGCGTTCAGACGCTGAGGTCGAGCAGCGAGCCGCGCGGCGGGATGGCGCCGGGTGCGGCAGGGTGCGGCAGGCTGCGACGGCGACGGCACGCCCTGCCGCGCCGGGTCCGCGAAGGGGCGCGCGACCGGGCCGGTGCCTGGCGCCGCGCCGGCCGCCGGCAGCGCTGCCGCGACAGTCGTCGAAAAGGCCGCCAGCGAGATCGGCGAGAGCATGAGGGGCAGTCTGCGACGCACCGGCTTTCCGATCCGTAAACCGGAGCAAGTCGTCGCACGGCGAATCAACCCCCGTCGAGCAAGATAGGGCTAACTCTCTTCGCCTTCCGTACCGTCACCCCATCAGCACGGCCACGCCCGGCAGCGTCTTTCCCTCCAGCCATTCCAGGAAGGCGCCGCCGGCGAGAGAGACATAGCCGAACTTCCCCGCCACCCCGGCATGCTTCAGCGCCGAGACCGTGTCGCCGCCGCCGGCGACGCTCAGCACCGGCGCGGCGGCGACGGCCTGCGCGAACGCGTTGGTGCCGGCATCGAACGGCGGCGTCTCGAAGGCGCCGAGCGGGCCGTTCCACACCACCGTCTTCCACCCCGCGAGCGCGGCCTTGAGCGCCGCGACGCTGGCCGGGCCGATATCGAGGATCATCGCGTCCGGGGCCACCGCGTCCACCGCGACGACATGGCTGGGCGCGCCGGCACGGAACTCGGCCGCGACCACGGCATCGACCGGCAGCAGCACCGCGCAGCCGCGCTGCGCGGCGGCGGCGAGGATGTCGCGCGCCGTGCCGTGCAGTTCCGGCTCCTGCAGCGACCTGCCGACGTTCCTGCCCTGGGCGGCGAGGAACGTGTTCGCCATGGCGCCGCCGATCACCAGCGCATCGACCTTGGCGACCAGGTTGCCGAGCAGTTCGAGCTTGGTCGAAACCTTGGCCCCGCCGACGACGGCGGCCACGGGGCGCGCCGGGCTTTCGAGTGCCCTGGTCAGCGCCTCGATCTCCGCCTGCATCAGCCGCCCGGCGCAGGCGGGAAGCAGGTGCGCCACCCCCTCCGTGCTCGCATGCGCGCGATGGGCGGCGGAGAATGCGTCGTTCACGAACAGGTCCGCGTTGGCGGCGAGCGCCTTCGCGAACTCCGGGTCGTTCTTCTCCTCCCCGGCGTGGAAGCGCGTGTTCTCCAGCACCGCGACGCCGCCGGGAGCGATCGCCGCGACCACCCTCGCCGCCGCCTCGCCCACGCAGTCGGGCGCGAAGGCGACCTCGCTTCCCAGCGCCCGGCCCATCGCGGCCGCGATCGGCGCGAGCGACATGGCGGGAACGACCTTGCCCTTCGGCCGGTCGAAATGGCTCGCGACGATGACGCGCGCGCCCTTCCCCGCCAGTTCGCGGATGGTCGGCAGCACCGCCTCGATGCGCGAGGGGTCGGTGATGACGCCGTCCTTCATCGGCACGTTGAGGTCGGCGCGCAGCAGCACGCGCCGCCCGGAAACGGCGGCGCCGTCCAGCGTCCGCAGCTTCATCAGAGCCTGCCGAGCAGCGCCGCGGTGTCGCTCATGCGGTTGGAGAAGCCCCACTCGTTATCGTACCAGGTGAGCACGCGCGCGAACGTGCCCTCGATCACCGCGGTCTGCGTCGCGTCGAACGTGCTGCTCTCAGGGATGTGGTTGAAGTCGGCGGAGACCAGCGGCGCCGTGTTGTAGCCGAGGATGCCCTTGAGCCTGCCCTCGGCGGCGGCCTTCATCGCCTCGTTGATCGCCTCCTTGGTCGCCGGCTTCTCCAGCACCGCGTCGAGCGAGATGAGCGAGACATTGGGCGTCGGCACGCGGATCGCGGTGCCGTCGAGCTTACCCTTCAGCGCCGGCATCACCAGGCCCACGGCGCGGGCGGCGCCGGTGGAGGTGGGGATCATCGAGACGGCGGCGGCGCGGGCGCGGTGCAGGTCCTTGTGCAGCGTGTCCACGGTGCGCTGGTCGCCGGTGTAGGCGTGGATCGTCACCATGTAGCCGCGCGCGATGCCGAATGTGTCGTGCAGCACCTTCGCCACCGGGGCCAGGCAGTTGGTGGTGCAGGACGCGTTGGAGACGACGGTCATCGCCGGCGTCAGCACGTCGTGGTTGACGCCATAGACGACGGTGGCGTCCACGCCGTCCGCGGGTGCGGAGACCAGCACCTTGCGCGCGCCGGCGGCGATCAGCTGCGCCGCCTGCTCCTTCTTGGTGAACAGGCCCGTGCACTCCATCGCGACGTCGACGCCGCCGAACGGCACCTTGGAGGGGTCGCGCTCGGCGCTGACCGCGATCGGGCCCCAGGTGCGCCCGCCGTGGCGGATGATCAGGTTGTTGCCCTGCACCTCGACCTCGCCGGGGAAGCGGCCGTGCACGCTGTCGTAGCGCAGCAGGTGGGCGTTGGCCTCGACGGAGCCGAGATCGTTGATGGCGACCGGGGTCACGTCGGTGCGCCCGCTCTCGATGATGGCGCGCAGGACGAGGCGGCCGATGCGGCCGAAGCCGTTGATGGCGATCTTGACGGTCATGGCGTGGTGGTTTCCCTCAGCTTCGTTTGTTGCGCGAGCTTCGTTGGTCGCATGCGGGGCTCGCCGCGGGCGGGCGCGCGGGTTCTAGCGTTTTCGTTCCGGCTGCGCGCGTCATCTCTCGTCAACGGTGCCTTGCCGGCGGCGCGGGGCGTCAGGCGCCCAGCCTGCGGAGCAGGCAATCACACGCCAACCCGGCGGCGCACGGCGGCGGCGAGCGCCTCCGCGGTGAGGCCGAAATGGCGGTACAGTTCCTCGAACGGAGCGGAGGCGCCGAACCGGTCGAGGCCGAGGAACACGCCGTCCGTGCCGAGCACGCGCTCCCAGCCGAAGCTGCTCGCGGCCTCGATGCCGATGCGCGGCGCGGTGCCGAGCACGGCTTCGCGCCAGGCCGGATCCTGGGCGAAGAACAGCTCCCAGCAGGGCAGCGAGACCACGGCGACGTCGATGCCCTCCGCCGCCAGCGCCGCGCGCGCCGCCATGGCGATCGCGACCTCGCTGCCCGTGGCCACGATGGTCGCGGCGCGGTGCCCGGCCTCCGCCAGAACGTAGCCGCCGCGCGCGCTGCGGTTCTCGGAGGCATCGGTGCGCAGCGGCGGCAGGGCCTGGCGGCTGAGCACCAGGCAGGAGGGCCCGTCCGAACGGCGCAGCGCGAGCTCCCAGCACTCCGCCGTCTCCATCGCGTCGGCCGGGCGGAAGACGAACATGTTGGGCATCGCCCGCAGCGAGGCGAGGTGCTCGATCGGCTGGTGCGTCGGCCCGTCCTCGCCGAGGCCGATGGAATCGTGCGTGAGCACATGGATGGCTCGCCGGCGCATCAGGGCCGCGAGGCGCAGCGCGGGGCGCATGTAGTCGGTGAAGACGAAGAACGTGCCGCTGTAGGGAATGAGGCCGCCGTGCAGCGCCATGCCGTTCATCGCCGCGGCCATGCCGTGCTCGCGCACGCCCCAGTGGACGTAGCGGCCGGCGTAGTCGCCGGGCTTCACCGTCCCCATGCCCTTCACGAAGGTGAGGTTGGAGCCGGAAAGGTCGGCCGAGCCGCCGATCAGTTCCGGCACCGCGGGGACCAGCGCCTCCAGCACTTTCTGGCTCGCCTGGCGGGAGGCGAGCTTGGGCTTGCCGCCGGCGATCTCCGCGCGCAGCCCCGCCAGCGCCTCGTAGGCGGTGTCCGGCAGGCGGCCGGCCATGACGCGCTCGAACTCCGCGCGCTGCGGGTGGTTGGCGAGCCGCTTGAGCCAGGCGCGGCGGGCGGGCGCGCCGCGCATGCCGCGCTGGCGCCACGCCTCGGCGATGCCCTCCGGCACCTCGAACGGCGGATGGTTCCAGCCCAGCGCCTGCTTGGCCGAGGCGGCTTCGTCCGCCCCGAGCGGCGCGCCGTGGCTCGCGGCCGTGCCCGCCTTGGTCGGCGCGCCGAAGCCGATGATGGTGCGGCACGCGATCAGCGTCGGCTTGCGCGAGCGCACCGCGTAGGACAGCGCCGAGGCGACGGCGGCGGCGTCGTGCCCGTCGACGCGCCGCGTCGCCCAGCCGGCGGCGCCGAAGCGGCGCAGCGTGTCCTCCGAGTTGGCGAGCCCGGTGCTGCCGTCGATCGAGATGCTGTTGTCGTCCCACAGCACCGCGAGGCGGGAGAGACGCAGATGCCCCGCGATGGAGATCGCCTCGTGGCTGATCCCCTCCATCAGGTCGCCGTCGCTGGCGATGACCCAGGTGCGGTGGTCGACCAGGCTGCGGCCGAAGCGGGCGGCGAGCATGCGCTCGGCGAGCGCCATGCCCACGGCGGTGGCAATGCCCTGGCCGAGCGGGCCGGTCGTGGTCTCGATCGCCGGGTGCTCGCCGAACTCGGGGTGGCCGGCGGCGGCGGAATCAAGCTGGCGGAAGCGCCGCAGCACGTCGATCTCCATGCCGGCGTGGCAGGTGAGGTGCAGCAGCGCGTAGAGCAGCATCGAGCCGTGGCCGGCGGAGAGCACGAAGCGGTCGCGGTCCGGCCAGGTCGGGTCGGCGGCATCGAATTTCAGGAAGCGCGACCAGAGCGCCGTCGCGGCATCGGCCATGCCCATCGGCATGCCGGGATGGCCGGACTTCGCTGCCTCCACGGCGTCGATCGCCAGCGCGCGGATGGCATCGGCCATGCGCCTCTCCTGCGTAGCGGGACGGGCGAGTATCGCCGCCTGCGCGGCCTGGGCCGGGTTGGTGGTCGGGCTTTCGGCGAGGCTGGCCATGCGCTTCCCTTCGCGGCGTTGTCGATCTGGATGCGAAAGACCCAGGCCTGGGTGACCCGGGGTCCGTAAGGCGTGAAGGTTGGTAGAGGCGGCTGGCCCCCAGGGCAAGACGGCGGCGGGCAAGACGGCGGCTGGCAAGACGGCGGCTGGCAAGACCACGCCGGGGTGGCAGGATTGCGGCCGCGCGCGGAATGGCCGCTTCCGGCGCGGTTTGCGCGATGCCATAAGCGCGGCGATGCGAATCCTCTACCACCTGCCCCTCTCCCCCTATTGCCGTAAGGTCCGCCTCGTCCTCGCCGAGAAGCGATTGCCCTTCGAGCTTCGCCAGGAGCGCGTCTGGGAGCGGCGGGAGGAGTATCTGGCACTCAATCCCGCCGGCACGGTGCCGACGCTGGTGGAGGACAACGGGCTGGCGATCCCCGGCTCCGGCGTGATCCTCGAATACCTGGAGGAGGCCTATCCGGACACGCCGCTGCTCGGGAACACGCTGGGCGAGCGCGTGGAGGTGCGGCGCCTGGTCGCCTGGTTCGACGAGACCTTCGACGGCGCGGTGACGCGCAACCTCAACGGCGAGAAATACTACAAGCGCATCTCCGGCATCGGGCACCCGGACGCGGCGGCGCTGCGCGCGGGCTATGCCAACCTGCGCGCGCACATGGAGCATCTCGGCTGGATGGCGGAGCGGCGGCGCTGGCTCGCCGGGCCGAACATCTCGCTCGCGGATTTCGCCGCGGCCGCGCATCTCTCGGTGCTGGATTTCATGGGCGAGATCGAGTGGGCGAAATACCCCTCGGCCCAGGAGTGGTACGCGCGGATCAAGTCCCGCCCCTCGTTCCGCCCGCTGCTCGCCGAGCGCGTGCCGGGGTTCAACCCGCCGGCGCATTACGCGGACCTCGACTTCTGAGGGTTCTCGTCTTCGGCGCGGGGTATACCGGGCGCGCGATCCATCTCGCGGCGCTGGCGGCCGGGTACGACGCGGTACTGGCGAGCCGCACGCCCGGTCCGGGCATGGAAGCGTTCGCCGGCGTCGACGCGCGCAGTGCCGAGGCAGTGGTCGCGACGGCACCGCCGGACGGCGGAACGGACCCCGTGCTGGCCGCGCACGGCGAGGCCCTGGCGCGCGGACGGCTGCGCCACGCCATCTACCTTTCCTCGACCGGCATCTACGGCGGACGTGCCGGCGCCTGGGTGGACGAGGCGACCGAGCCACGCCCGATGCAGCCGCGCAACGCCGCGCGTCTGGCAGTGGAGCGCCAATGGGCCGCGCTGGCGCCGGCCGCGGGCGTCGACCTCTGCCGCGTCGCCGGCATCTACGGGCCTGGGCGTTCCGCGATCGACGAACTGCGCGCGGGGCGCGGGCGGCGGATCGACCGGCCCGGCCATGTCTTCAGCCGCATCCACCGCGACGACATCGCCCGCGCCGTCGTCGCGGCGCTGTCCCGCCCGCCCGCCGGCGTGCGCGTGCTGCATTTCGCCGACGACCTGCCCGCGGAGCCGCGCGCGGTGACGGAGGAAGCGGCGCGGCTGCTCGGCATGGCCCCGCCGCCGCTGCTGCCGTTCGCCGAGGCGGCCCGCGCGATGTCGCCGATGGCGCTGGGCTTCTGGGCCGAAAACCGGCGCGTGTCCTCGGCGGCGACGAAGGCAGCCCTCGGGATAAGCTGGAGCTATCCCGACTATCGCGCGGGGTTGTCCGCAATATTCAGGGAAGAACGTTCTTTCTTGTAGGCGATGTGATACTTGACATACCCACCTCATGGATGTAGGGTTTGCTCATAGGAGCAAGCCATGTCGAAGTCCGTTCTCTCCGCTAAACATTTCCACGATGAAGACGCCGCCTTCGCATACGTCGAAGCGCGCCTCTGGCCGCATGGGCCTCTCTGTCCGCACTGCAAAGGAACCGAGCGCGTCGGCAAGCTGGCGGGTAAGACCACCCGGCCGGGGCTCTACAAGTGCTACGCCTGCCGTAAGCCGTTCACCGTTCGGATGGGCACCATTTTCGAGGCCAGCCACCTCGACCTGCATTTGTGGTTGCAGGCGATCCACCTGCTTTGCGCGAGCAAGAAGGGCATCAGCAGCCATCAGCTTGCCCGCGTGCTCGGCATCACCGTGAAGTCGGCTTGGTTCCTCTCGCATCGTATCCGTGAGGCCATGCGGCGCGGCGACCTTGAGCCCATGGGCGGCGCTGGCGTCCAAGTCGAAGTGGACGAGACCTACATCGGCTTGAAGGAAGGCCGGAAGAAGGCTTGGCGCGGCTATGGGCACAAGCGGCCCGTGCTGAGCCTTGTCGAGCGCGGTGGCGAGGTTCGCTCCTTCCATGTCGAGAGCGCGACCGTTGCCAACATCGTCCCGCTGGTGCGCGCCAACATCGACCGTGAGAGCCTGTTGCTGACCGACGAGAGCCGTCTCTACTGGGGCGTCGGCACCGAGTTCTGCAGCCACGACGCCATTGAGCACGGGAAGGACGAATACGTGCGCGGCGATGTCCACACCAACACCGTCGAAGGCGTGTTCTCCATCTTCAAGCGCGGGATGCTCGGCATTTATCAGCACTGCGGGGAGAAGCATCTCCACCGTTATCTGGCCGAGTTCGACTTCCGGTATAACAATCGCCAGCGCCTCGGCGCCGACGACGTGATCCGCGCCGAGCGCGCCCTCAAAGGCGCCGCAGGCAAGCGCCTGACCTATCGAACGACTCGTGGCGAGCAAGCCGCCCAAGTCTAGGGTGGCTGTGTCGCTACGGGCTGCGCACGGGGCGTTCAAGGACGATTCTCGGCAACTCCGGCTGCCATTTGAAAGCGAGGAATGAGGATGGCTATTCCTGATGTCGTTTATGCTTCGCTGGGAGGCCCTATCGATCAAGATAGCCTCAGCAGAATATTTTCGAATCTGAGCGGGGCCACTCAAGGCGGCGCAAAAGAGATTCATCTTCTTGTCCAGTCAACCGGAGGCATGGTTTCCGACGGGATAGCTTTATATAACTTCTTGAAGACATTTCCTATTAAGTTGCATGGATATAATGGAGGATCAGTATCATCTATCGCAGTACGAGATATGTCAGCGCCCACGGCACTTTTATGATCCACAAATCTACCCTTTCTCCTCGCGAGCCTATGACGGCAACCAAGATGCGGGCATCTGCGGACTATATCGAAGGGGAAGACGCTCGCGTAGAGGCAATTATCCGGTCCCATACAAATATTCCCGCTAGCAGTTGGAGCCAGCATGCGCTGGGAGATGTGTTTTTTGACGCTCAAGAGGCGGTTGATTTCGGCATCGCAGAGGCGATCCGCGAGTTCGAGGTCCCCCCGGGCGCACAGATGTTCCAAGTCTGAAACCTCAACCATGAGACTGCCCCATGCCCCCTAAAAGGCCGTCACCCAAGGATGAGAAGCCCCAGCGCGAGAGGTTTATAGAGGCCGCTCGCGAGATTGGGGCCTCTGAGGATGCTGCCGATTTTAATCGCGCACTTGACGCAGTTGCCATCTATGGAACGCCCCCCAGCGGGAGGGCCGTGGCGCCTGGGTTCAATGCCGATTGCAGCAAATCCAAAAAGAGGCCGGTGTCCAAAAAGAAGCTTGGGTAAGATCGTTTGATCGCGGATAACGATCCCGCCTTAACCAACACCACATGTTCGCCCGGTCTTCCCTTCAGTTCCTGTTCTAGCTTCGTGTATTTTTCATTCGCCCGCTGAGAGACCGTTTGAGAATGGTTGCTGTGGTAT
>JAJYFW010000523.1 GCA_021785335.1 Pseudomonadota bacterium | reverse complement strand
GTCCGGCGTGTTGACCACCGGCAGGCCCCTCGCGCGGGCCGCCGCGAGGTCGATATGGTCGAAGCCGACGCTGAACGTGCCGATCACCTTGATGCTCGCCGGCAGTGCGGCGATCGTTCCCGCGTCGAGCTTTTCCGCCGGGCAGCAGAGCAGCGCGTCCGCCCCCTGGCTGATGCGCAGGATGTCGGCGCGGATCACCGGCGCGTCCGCCTCGCTCAGCCTGGCCTCGAACTCGGCGGCGGCGCGCGCCTCCACCGCCTGCGGCAGGCGGCGGGTGATGGCGAGGACTGGCTTGGACATGCGCGCGCTCCCGTGATTGTTGCCGCATCATGGCGCAGCGGGCGCGGGCGCGAAACCCCGCCTTGCCAGCTTTCCGGGCGCGCGGCAGTTTCCCGGCATGCCCCTGAATGCCCCTCTCGTGAACGCCCGTCTCGCTGTCGATATCGGCGGCACCTTCACCGACCTTGCCCTCGAAACCCCCGCCCGACGCTGGACCGTCAAGGTGCTGACGACCCAGACCGCGCCGGAGGAGGGTGTGCTCGCCGGCACCGCCGCGATCCTGCGCGAGGCGGCGATGGCGCCCGCCGACATCGCGCTCGTGATCCACGGCACCACGCTCGCCACCAACGCGATCATCGAGCGCAGGGGCGCGCGCACCGGCTTCATCACCACCGCGGGGTTCCGCGACGTGCTGGCGCTGGGCAACGAGAGCCGCTACGACCAGTACGACCTCGACATCATCCTGCCAGAACCGCTGGTGGCGCGCCACATGCGCCTCGGCGTTCCGGAACGGCTCGACAACGAAGGGCGGGTGCTGCTGCCGCTCGACGAGGCCGCCGTCGCCGCCGCCGCGCGGTCGCTGCGCGAGGCAGGGGCGCAGAGCATCGCCATCGGGTTCCTGCACGGCTTCGTCAACCCGCTGCACGAGGAGCGCGCGCGGGCGATCGTGCGCGAGGTGCTGGGGAATGTTCCCGTCTCGCTCGCCTCGGAGGTCTCGCCCGAGATGCGCGAGTGGGAGCGTTTTTCTACCACCGTCGCCAACGCCTATGTGCAGCCGCTGATGGACCGCTATCTCGGCCGGCTGGAAACGGCGCTGCGCGAGATGGGGCTCGCCGCACCCGTGTTCCTGATGCTCTCGGGTGGCGGGCTCACGACGCTGGAAACGGCGCGGCGGTTCCCGATCCGCCTGGTGGAGAGCGGGCCCGCGGGCGGCGCGCTGTTCGCCGCGGACATCGCGCGGGCGAACGGGCTCGATCGCGTGCTCTCCTTCGACATGGGCGGCACCACGGCGAAGATCTGCCTCATCGACGATTATGCGCCGCACACCGCCCGCAGCTTCGAGGTCGCGCGCGTCGGGCGGTTCCGCAAGGGCTCCGGCCTGCCGCTGAGGATCCCGGTGATCGAGATGGTGGAGATCGGCGCGGGCGGCGGCAGCCTCGCGGGCGTTGATGCGCTCGGCCGCATCGCGGTGGGGCCGCAGAGCGCCGGCGCCGACCCCGGCCCCGCGTGCTATGGGCGCGGCGGCGCGCATCCGGCGGTGACGGACGCCAACCTGCTGCTCGGCCGCTACGATCCGGACCGTTTCGCGGGCGGCACGATGAAGCTGGACACGCGGGCCGCCGAGACGGCGCTCGCCGCCGACGTCGGCACGCCGCTCGGCCTCAATGCCGGCATGGCGGCGCTCGGCGTGGTCGAGATGGTGGACGAGAACATGGCCAACGCCGCGCGCGTGCACGCCGTGGAATCCGGCTCCACGCAGGAGGGGCGCACGCTGATCGCGTTCGGCGGCGGCGGGCCGGTGCACGGCTACCGGGTGGCGGAAAAGCTCGGCATACGCCGCGTTCTGGTGCCGGCGGGTGCGGGCGTGGGCAGCGCCATCGGCTTCCTGCGCGCCCCCATCGCCTATGAGGTGGTGCGCAGCCTCTACCAGCGCCTCGGCCGTTTCGATCGCGAGGCGGTCAACGCACTGCTCGCGGCGATGGAGCGCGAGGCCGCCGCGCTGGTGGCGGCCGGCAGCTTCGGCCGGCCGGCCGCGACCAGCGGCATCGCCTACATGCGGTATGTCGGCCAGGGGCACGAGATCCCCGTGGCGCTGCCGCGCTGGCCGCTGTCGCAGGCGGATGTGGAGCAGCTTCGCCGCGACTACGACGCCGCCTACGCGCGCTTCTACGACCGGCCGGTGCCGGGCTCGGACGTCGAGGTGATGAGCTTCGCCGTGCGCGTGGCGACCGAACCTACGCCGGGGCCGACGCCCGGGCCGGAGGTGCGTCCCGAGGCACGCGAAGCCGCCGCCGCGCGCGGGCTGCTCGTGCGCGACACCGCGAATGGAACGGTTTCGCAATGGCGCGTGGTGGACCGCGCCTCGCTTGCCCCGGGCGCGGCCGTCGCCGGGCCCGCCATCATCGCCGAGGACGAGACCTCCACCCTCGTCGGCCCCGGCTGGTCCGCCTCGCTGCAGCCGGACCGCTCAATTCTGCTCACTCGGGAATCGTAACGCCATGACCATGAACGGGGACGCGTTCGCCGCCATCCGCATGCAGGTGATGTGGAACCGCCTCATCGCCGTCGTCGAGGAACAGGCGCAGACGATGATCCGCACCGCCTTCTCCACCACGGTGCGCGAGGCGGGCGACCTTTCCGCCGGCA
>JAJYFW010000522.1 GCA_021785335.1 Pseudomonadota bacterium | reverse complement strand
TCGCGGCGAACCAGGTGGCGAGGCACGGGTAAGTGGCCAGCAGCGCGCGTCCCTCCGCGGCATCGGTGAAGTAGCCTATCAACGGGGCGAGGTGCAGGTCCGCGAGCGTCGGGGTCCAGTGCCGCGAATCGGGCGGGACGGTCAGGCGCTCCAGCGCGCCGAGCACGGTGCGCGAGGCGGCGAGCCCGGCGGTGACCTCCACCGGGTCCGCCGCGCGGCCGAGGCGCGGGCGGAACACGGCGTGCGTGTAGACCTGGCGCACCATCGGCCGGTAGGCGTAGCTGTCCACGATGGAGACGATCTGCTGCATCCGCGCCCGCTCCCGCGCGCCCGCCGGCTGCAGCGCTGGTCCCTCGAACGCCTCGTCCACGTAGCGCGCGATGGCGCACGTCTCGTAAAGCACGAAGCCGGCGTGCACGAGCACCGGCACGCGGCCGAACGGGTGCAGCGCGCGGTACTGGTCCGGCACGTCGGGCGAGAACGGGTCGACGTCCCGCCAGCCGTGCTCCACCCCCTTCTCGCGCAGCACCAGCCGCGCGATCCAGGCATACACACTGTACCGATAGCCGTGCAGCACCGGCTCCATCGCCACGCCCCCTCGTCGCCGCCCCCGGCCCTGTTGGACTGCCGCGCTTCCAACCGCAAGCGGCGCATGGCAGGTTTCGTTTCATGACCCAATCCGCGGACCAGGGCGACCTGCTGCCGCCGGCCAGGCGCGGCAGGCAGGAGGGCGAGCCCGCGAGCGCCACGGCCGAGCACCGCGAGCGCATGCGCCAGCGCCTGCTGCGCGCCGGCCCCGCCTCGCTCGCCGACTATGAACTGCTGGAGATGGTGCTCTACATCGGGCTGCCGCGCATCGACACCAAGCCTCTCGCCAAGGCGTTGCTGAATCGTTTCGGCAGCTTCGCCAACGTGATCGCGGCGCCGGAGCGGGAGCTGGTGGCGGTGAAGGGCATCGGCGAATCGGCGGCCGCGACGCTGAAGCTGGTGCATGCCGCCGCACTGCGCCTCGCCCACGCGGAGGTGAAGGACGCGCCGGTGCTTAGCAACTGGGAGCGGCTGATGGACTACCTCCAGGCCGCGATCGCGCGAGAGCCGGTGGAGCAGTTCCGCGTGCTGTTCCTCGACACCCGCAACCGGCTGCTCGCCGACGAGGCGCAGGCGCGCGGCACGGTGAACCACACGCCGGTCTATCCGCGCGAGGTGGTGCGCCGCGCGCTGGAACTCGGCGCCACGGCGCTGATCCTCGCCCACAACCACCCCAGCGGCGACCCCTCGCCCTCGCGCGCCGACCTCGAGATGACGCAGGCGATCAAGGAGGCGGCGTCGGCGCTGGAGATCACGGTGCACGACCACGTCATCGTCGGCAACGGCAAGCACCTGAGCTTCAGGCGGGAAGGATTCCTGTGACGGTTCCCAATATCCTTTTCATCATGTGCGACCAGCTGCGCTGGGATTATCTGTCCTGCTACGGCCATCCGCACCTCGCCACGCCCAACGTCGACGCGCTGGCGAAACGCGGCGTGCGGTTCGACCGCGCCTATGTCCAGGCGCCGGTCTGCGGCCCCTCGCGCATGAGCTTCTATACCGGGCGCTACATGAGGAGCCACGGCTCCAACTGGAACCGCTTCCCGCTGCGCATCGGCGAGCCGACGCTCGGCGACCATCTGCGCCGGCTGGGCATGCGCGCCGTCCTGGTCGGCAAGACGCACATGCAGGCGGACACCGAGGGGATGGAACGTCTCGGCATCGATCCGAACTCCAGCCGCGGCGTGCTCGCGGCCGAGACCGGGTTCGAGCCGTTCGAGCGCGACGACGGGCTGCACCCGGACCCGTCGAAGCCGCGCCCGCGCTATGACGCCTGGCTCGCCGAGCGCGGCTATCCCGGCGAGAACCCGTGGGAGCACTGGGCCAATTCCGGCGAGGCGGAGGACGGCACGCTGCACAACGGCTGGCTGCTGGCCCACGCGGACAAGCCGGCGCGCGTCGCGGAGGAGGATTCCGAGACGCCCTACATGACGCGCCGCGCGATGGAGTTCATCGACCAGGCCGAGGCTTCCGGCGACGGGCGGCCATGGTGCGTCCACCTCTCCTACATCAAGCCGCACTGGCCCTATATCGCGCCGCCGCCCTACCACGCGATGTACGGCCGGGACGACATCATCCCCGCCTGCCGCAGCGAGGCGGAGCGGCACGACCCGCACCCCGTCCGCCGCGCGCTGATGGAGATGCGCGTCGGGCGCAACTTCTCCCGCGACGAGGTGCGCGAGCGCGTCATTCCCGCCTACATGGGCCTGATCAAGCAGATCGACGACCAGATGGGGATCCTGTTCCGCTTCCTCGACGAGCGCGGGCTCACGCAGAACACCATCGTCGTCTTCACCTCCGACCACGGCGACTATCTCGGCGACCACTGGATGGGGGAGAAGGATTTCTTCCACGAATGCGCGGTGCGCGTGCCGCTGATCGTCGCCGACCCGCGGCCGCAGGCGGACGCCACGCGCGGCACGGTGTGCGACCGGCTCGTGGAGGCGATCGACCTCGTCCCCAGCTTCATCGAGATCGCGGGCGGCACGCCGCCGCGCCACATCGTGGAGGGCCGTTCCCTGCTGCCGCTGCTGCGCGGCGAGGATGTGCCATGGCGCC
>JAJYFW010000521.1 GCA_021785335.1 Pseudomonadota bacterium | reverse complement strand
CACGACAAGACCTAGGAGACGCCGGTGCCGACGAAGATTGAAAAGGACGAGTACACCGGCAAGGAAACCACCGGGCACGAGTGGGACGGCATCAAGGAGCTGGACACGCCGCTGCCGCGGTGGTGGGTCAATGTCTGGCTGGTCTGCATCGCGTTCGCGGCGGTCTATGCGGTGCTCTATCCCTCGATCCCGCTCGGCACGACCTACTGGAAGGGCATCCTCGGCTGGAGCTCGAGCCAGGCGGTGGCGAAATCCGTCGCCGAGGTGAACGCCCGCCACGCCGCCTTCATGAAGCGCATCGGCGAGCTGCCGATCATGCAGGTGGCGGCGGACCCCAAGCTCAAGGAAGTGGCGCTGGAGGCCGGGCGCAGCGCGTTCGCCGAGAACTGCCAGCCCTGCCATGGCCCGGCCGGCGTCGGGCGCGTGGGCTATCCGCCGCTCGACACCAATTTCTGGCTCTGGGGCGGGACGCTGCCGGACATCCAGCGCATCGTCGAGTACGGCATCCGCAGCGGCGACCCTAAGGCCCACCAGAGCCAGATGCCGGCCTTCGGC
This sequence comes from Pseudomonadota bacterium, assembly GCA_021785335.1. The sequence continues at coordinate 2,092 of JAJYFW010000521.1, read as the reverse complement.
CATGACGGCATCCTCAAGCCGGCGCAGGTCACGACGGTCGCGCACTACGTCGCCACCCTGTTCGGCATCGAGAAGCCGGGCCCGACCACCGCGGCCGGCTACAAGCTTTTCGAGGACAACTGCGCCGCCTGCCACGGCCCCAAGGGGCAGGGCAACCAGTCGGTGGGCGCGCCGCCGCTGGCCAGCCGCGTGCACCTCTACGGTGACACGCTCGCGGCCATCGAGTACCAGATCAACACCCCGCGCGGCGGCGTGATGCCGGCATGGCACACGCGCCTCGACGCCGGAACAATCAACAGCCTCGCGATCTACGTCCACTCGCTGGGTGGTGGCGAATAAGGACCCGACCATGGGTGTGATCGAGACCAAGCGGCGCGTCCCCAAGGCGGACCAGCCGCCGCCGCAGACCAGTTCCCTCTATGCCAACCGGGTGCGGGTCTACCCGCGCGCGGTCCGGGGCCTGGACCGGCGGGTCAAATGGGCGATCCTCGCCGTCTGCCTCGGCGTCTACTACATCACGCCGTGGCTGCGCTGGGACCGCGGGCCGGGGCGGCCGAGCCAGGCAGTGCTGCTCGACATCGCCACCGAGCGCTTCTTCTTCTTCAACCTCGAGTTCTGGCCGCAGGACGTGTTCTACCTCGCCGGGCTGCTCGTGCTCGGCGCGGTGACGCTGTTCCTGGTCACCAGCCTCTTCGGCCGCCTGTGGTGCGGCTACACCTGCCCGCAGACGGTGTGGACCGACGTCTTCATGGCGGTCGAGCGCTGGATCGAGGGCGACCGCAACGAGCGCATGCGCCGCGACCAGCGCGCCTTCGCGCTGAACCGGCAGGGGCTCGACAAGGCCTGGCGCAAGCTCTCGAAGCACGCGATCTGGCTCGGCATCTCGTTCTGGACCGGCGGCGCGTGGATCATGTACTTCGCCGACGCGCCGACCACCGTGGTCCAGTTCTGGAGCGGTGCCGCGCCGGCGCCGATCTACATCTACACCTTCCTGTTCACGTCCACGACCTATGTGCTGGCCGGCTGGGCGCGCGAGCAGGTCTGCACCTACATGTGCCCGTGGCCGCGCTTCCAGGCGGCGATGCTCGACGAGCAGACCATTACGGTGACGTACCAGGCCTGGCGGGGCGAGCCGCGCGGGCACCACCTCAAGCTCGACGCCGCGGCCGGCGCCAGCCTCGGCGACTGCGTGGACTGCATGGCCTGCGTGCACGCCTGCCCGACCGGCATCGACATCCGCGACGGCATACAGCTCGAATGCATCAACTGCGGCCTCTGCGCCGACGCCTGCAACGAGGTCATGGGCAAGCTCGGGCGGGCGAAGGGGCTGATCACCTGGGACACGCTGGCGCGGCAGAACGCGCGCAAGGCCGGGCGGCAGGAGAAGCTGCACCTGTGGCGGGCGCGCACCTTCGTCTACCTCGGCGTGCTGCTGGTGGCGATCTCGGCGATGGGCGTGGCGCTCGCCATGCGCACGCACACCGCGATCTCGGTGGCGCATGACCGCATGCCGCTGTTCGTGCGCCTGACCAACGGCGACATCCGCAACGGCTACATGGTCGACATCTCCAACAAGATGGGCCGGCCGGCCGACTACGTGCTGACGCTGGACGGACCGAAGGGCCTCACCGCGAGGCCCGCCGGCGTGATGCACCTGCACGCCGCCGCCGACAGCATCCTGGAGCTGCGGGTCTGGGTGAGCGCGCCGCCGGAATCCGCGCACGGCTCGCAGAAGCTGCTGTTCCGGCTCCACAACCTCACGAACGGCGAGAAGCTTCGTTACGAATCCGTCTTCCTCGGGCCGAAATAGGAGGGGCGCATGGACGGGTCCGGCTACAACCCCTTGCCGCAGGCGCCGGCACCGCGCTCCGCCTGGCGGTTCTTTCCCCTCGGCGTGGTGCTCAGCCTGCTGGCGGTCGCGATCGTCAACGGCATCATGATCTACTACGCGGAGAGCACGTTCCCCGGCCAGGCGATCTCCCACGAGTTCACGCTGGCGAACGACTATGGCCAGGTGCTCGCGGCGGAGAAGGCGCAGCAGGCGCTGGGCTGGAAGCTCACCGCCTCGCTCGACGGGCACGTGCCGGTGCTG
>JAJYFW010000520.1 GCA_021785335.1 Pseudomonadota bacterium | reverse complement strand
CGGCCATCTCGCGCGGCTTACCTGGTTCGTGACGGACATCGAGGCCTACCGCAACGCGGGCAAGGAACTCGGCGCCGCCTGGCGCCGCGTCATGGGCAAGACGTTTCCCGCGATGTCCGTGATCGGCGTCGCGTCGCTGGTGGAGAAGCAGGCGCTGGTCGAGATCGAGGCGATCGCGATCGTCCCGTAAGGCGGGGCTCCGCCCCGTTGTCCCATTTGTCGCAGAATGCCGCGACGTCGTCGGACTGGAAGTCGGCGAGGCGCTCCATGATGGTCTCGAAAGGCCAGTCCCACCATGCGATGCGCTGGAGCCGCGCCGCGATCTCTGCCGGGAAACGCGCGCGGATCGGCCGCGCCGGCACGCCACCCACGATCGTGTAGGGCGCCACGTCGCGCGTCACCACGGCACCCGCCGCCAGCACCGCGCCGTCCCCCACCGTGACGCCCGGCAGCACGATCACGCCGTGCCCGATCCAGACATCGTGGCCGATCGACACCCTGTCCCCCCGCCGATCGCGGAAGAACGCGTGGTCGCGCGTGGCTGGCGGGCTGTAGTATTCGGGGCAATAGGTGAAGCGGTGCTGCGAGGGTCGGCCAGTCGGGTGATTCGGCGGCCCGATGCGCACCGAGGCCGCAATCGCGCAGAACCTGCCGATCGCGGCATCCGCCACCGTGCAGTAGGGTCCGAGATAGCTGTAGTCGCCGAGCGTTGCGTATTCGATCTGGCAATGTTCCAGCACCTCGCAGCAACGGCCGATCTCGGCCTCCCGCAGGGACGTTGTCGGGTGGATCACGGTCGTCGCGATCTTGGGGGCCGTCCGTGCCGCATCCATCACCGCAATGCTCCGCCAGAAGGATCCGTCGCGTAGCGCGCGCCGCGCGTCAGATCGTGAGTGCGCCCACGCTCGCGCCGCCGCATACGAAGAGCGTCTGTCCGGTCACGAAGTCCGCCTTTGTGTCGAGGAAGAACGAAGCCGCCCGCGCCACGTCCTCGGGTTTGCCCAGCCTCCCCACGGGAATCGCCGCCGCTAGCCTCGCCTCCCGCTCGCTGCCGGCGGGCACCACGTCGTGGAACATCGCTGTCCCGCCGATCGGGCCGGGCGCGATCGCGTTCACCGTGATCCCGTCGCCCGCGAGTTCCAGCGCCCATGTGCGCGCCATCCCGATCATCCCCGCCTTGGTCGCGCCGTAGGAGGTGCGCGTGACGGCGCCGAGCGCCGCGCGCGAGGAGATCAGCACCACCCGTCCGAATCGCCGCGCGCGCATGCCCGGCAGCGCCGCCTGCAGCAGGATCAGCGGTGCCGCGAGGTGCAGCCGCGCCAGGTCCAGCATGTCCGCGGTATCGACGGCCGCTACCAGCGCCGGGCGGATCGCGCCCGCGTTGTGCACGATTGCCGCGATCTCGAAGTGCCTGCACGCCGCCGCAGCCGCGTCCCGCGTCGCTTTCTCGTCGATCAGGTCGACCGCGAGATGATGCACCCGAGGGTCATGCGGCGGAGCCACCCGGTCGAGTGCGACCACCTCGTCGCCCGCGGCGAGCACCGCGGCGGTGATCGCGCGTCCGATCCCCCCCGCGGCACCCGTCACGAGCACGAACAAGTCAGCCGCCGACCAGTGCGAGCACGCGCAGCGGGCTGCCCGAGCCGCCGACGATCTTGAGTGGCGGCGAGATGATCACGGCACCTGTCGGCGGCAGCCTGTCGAGATTGCACAGGCACTGCAGCCCATATCGCCCGGCGCCATGCATGAAGAAATGCGCGGGGAAGGGGGGCGTGAAATGCGGCGCCTGGCCCGCATCCGTGCCGATCGTCTCGGTGCCGAAACCGAACACGTCGCGTTCCTTGACCAGGAACTCCACCGCCTCCGGATCCGGTCCCGGCGTGTGGGCGCCGTCCGCCTTCACGTTGGCATAGTCAGCACCCTTCTTCTTTGACCAGTCCGTGCGCAGCAGTACCCACGCCTTGGCCGGGATCCGCCCGTGCTTCTTCTCCCACTCAAGGATGAACGCCTTGGTCAGGGTGAAGTCCGCGTTCGCGGCTGACTCCTTGCTGCAATCCAGCACCACGGCCGGCGCGATGAAGTTCTTCGCCTCGATCGTGTCGGTTGTGTTGTTCGGCAGGTCCCGGCCGGAAATCCAGTGCACCGGCGCGTCGAAATGCGTGCCCGTGTGTTCGCCGCAGGAGAAATTGTTCCAGTACCAGGCCGGTCCCTTGGCGTCGTAGCGCGACACCTCCTCGAGCCGGAACGGCGCGCACTGGCCGAACTCCGGCGGCAACTGGATGGTCGGGAAATCCGACGAGAGCGTCTGCGTGAGATCGATCACCCTGATCTTCCCCGAAACGATCGCGGCGGCGAAATCAGCCAGCATGCTCATCTTGGTCCTCCTCGTTCAGCTTGTGTGTGTCGTTTCGCGAATAGCCAGCGTCGGGTCCTCGCGCCAGCGCTCCAGCAGGTGCCGTGCCACGTCGCCCACCGCGATCTCCTCCAGTCCCCGCTCCAGGGCAGCGGCGACGGCATCGGCGAAGGCGCGCGGCGCCACTTTCGGCGGCGGCACGTCCTGGTGCCATTCATCCTCGAGCGGCCCCAGGAACACCGTCGTCACCCGTATCGGGCGCAGCTCCGCGCGCAGGGAAAGGGCGAGGGACAGGGC
>JAJYFW010000519.1 GCA_021785335.1 Pseudomonadota bacterium | reverse complement strand
CTCAGCCGCTTCAATCGCTCGTCCATGTCAAACAATCCCGCCTGGCCCCGCATCGCCTCACCCCCGCTCCGCCAGGGCCAAGTGAATCAGCACACCGCCAACTTGGCGAGGAAATTAGAAGCGCCCACCTTATCCGGTCAACGCCTACGGCGCCGCCAAGCTCTTCGCCGAACGGCTCGGCCGCGCCTCGGCGGACATCCATGGCATCTCCACCATCGCCCTGCGCATCGGCTACTGCCAGCGCGACCATGCCAACCAGCCGGGCACGCACATGGGCTGGGGCCTCTGGGGCCAGCGCATGTGGCTCTCCGATCGCGACCTCTGCCAGGGCTTCGAGAAATCCGTGCTGGCACCGGCGTCCCTGCGCTTCGGCGTGTTCAACCTCGTCTCCAGCAACGAGGGCATGCGCTGGCGCCTCGACGACGCGCGCGACGCCATGGGCTACATCCCGGCGGACCACTCCGTGCCCCAGGAGACGGCGCCGATGGCCGAAGAAACCGAGGCCGCTCTCCGCTCCCGCCGCATGATCGAGGCCGCCGAGGCGCTGGTGACCCGCCGCCGCTGGTAGCGCGTCAGTCCGCGAAGAGCGGGATCGGCGCGCCCACGGCGGGCGCGGGCAGCCGGAAGAGCCCGCCGGCATGAGCGTCGCTGCCGTCCTCGCGCCGCAGGCTCGTCGCATAGAGCGTTTTGTCGGCGAAACAGATCATGGTCGGTGTCTTCACCGGCATCGCTATCCGCCGCCGGACGCTCCCATCGGGCCCGATCGCGTTGACGCACCCCGCCGTCACCCCCGCCGACCAATAGACGCCCGCGGTGTCCATGGCCGCGCCGTCGGGCTTCCCCTCCGCCTCGCTCAGCCGCGCGAAAACCCGCCGCTCGCCGATCTCCCCCGTCGCCGCGTCGAAACGCCACGCATCGACCCGCCCCTCCGGCGTGTCGGCGTGGTACATTGTCCTTCCGTCCGGCGACCACGCGAGCCCGTTCGAGATCCGGTACCCCGTGCCCTTGCGTTCCACCACCCCATCCGGCCGCACCCGATAGAGCGAGGCGATCGGCCGCCGCCGCGCGTCGCGGTCCATGCCGCCGACCCAGAAGCACCCGTCGGGCCCCACCTTGCCGTCGTTGAGGCGGCATTCCGCCGGCTCGTCGACCGGCCCCGCGAAATCCTCCACCGCGCCCGTTGCTGGATCGAAACGTACGAACCGGTTGGAAAGCGCCACGATCAGTTTCCCCGAGCGGCACAGCCCGAAGCTCGCCACCAGGTCCGGCAGTTGCCAGGTCTCGCGTTGCCCGTCCGCGGGGTAAAGCGCATAGATCCGCCCCGCGGGAATGTCGCAGAACAGCACCCGCCCCGCCGCCATGTCCCACAGGCAGCCCTCGCCCACCGTGCATCGCGCATCCCAGGCGAGCTCTACCACCGGCGTCTCCATCTCTCGTCCCTCTCAAGACCATTTTCGAATTGTGCTCAGTGTGCGCGGCGCAGCCTGCACAGCTCAATCCGTCGCTGGACCGCGCTCGGCATGCGCATGCACGCGTCGAGCACGAGGCCGAACCGCGACAGAACCCCGGCGCTGGCTGTCGGCTCGCGATTGGTGAGGAGCCGGGCCGGTGCTCCGGCGGCGAGCACCGAAGAAACGACCTGCCTTTCGGCCGCATTCGCGAGGGCAAGCTGCAGATCCACGAACCGGCTGTCGGGGCGCGCAAGCGGAACCTCGGCGAAGCCAAGAGGCACTCCAGAGACGAAAACGAATGCATGGCGCGGCAGCCGCGGCAGCGGGCGGGCGAGGAGCGTCTTGTCATAACCTATGCGCCCCCATCCAACCGACTGCGTGACGACGAGGCAGAGGACAAGGAGCGCGAGCGAAGCCCGGCGGGTGTCGCGCTCGTCGAAGTAGTGCCGAAGAACGGATACAACGACAATTCCGGTGCATACCTCGAGCGGCAGCGCATACCGCAGGATGGAAAAGAGGATGAGCCAGGTCACATAACTGGTGGCAAAAAACCACCAGAAGGCAACGAGCGCGGGCGAGGGGCGCCGCTGTCGCCAGGGCACCAGCCCGGCCGCGCCTGCCACGACCGTCATCAGCGCGACATATGCCAGGGCGAAGCGCGGGTCACGGATCGGCTCTTCGCCGACAACGAAGCTCCTGCCTTCGATCCAGTAGAACGGATAGGCGATCCATTGCAGCGCCGTCTTCGGCAGGAAGCGCACATCGCGCGGGTTGATCGCGGGCGCCCACGGCGAATGGAAGACGCCCCCGAGCAGCGGAAAGACGGGATCGTGAAAGCGTTGCCAGAGCAACCAGGCCCAGGGAGCATAACCGAGCGCGAAAAAGACCCCGGCGGCGAGGCCAAAGGAAGCGACCGCGCGCAGCCGTGCCTTCCACCCACCGGTCGAGATCACCAGCAGGAGAACCATAGGCGGGCCGTAGATCGCAGCCGTGAGCTTCAGCGCAACCGCAAGGCCGGCCAGCGCACCCGCAATGACCGGAGCCCGGCCGCGGCGGGCGAGCAGAAGGAAGAGAGCGGGCAGGATCAGGTCGGCGACCAGGATGTCGCCAAAACTCGTGCCCACTTCCGACAACGTCGTCGCGGCGGTGATGCCGATCAGCGCCGCGAGAACGGCGGCCTCGGAGTCCTCGCATCGAACCCACC
>JAJYFW010000518.1 GCA_021785335.1 Pseudomonadota bacterium | reverse complement strand
GTTCGAGCGTGTCATCACCTTCCGCCCGCCGGCGCACGTCGTGCGCCACCGTTGCAAGGTGGTGTGGTTCATCCACCATATCCGTATCTTCTACGATCTCTGGGACACGCATTATCGCGATTTTCCCGAGACGCTGGCGACGGCCGGGCTACGCGAAACGATCATGCAGGCTGACACCGCGGCGCTGCGCGAGGCGCACCGCCTGTTTACCAACTCGCGCATCGTGGGGGAGCGGCTGCGCCGCTTCAACGGTCTGGAGAGCGACGTGCTGTACCCGCCCGTGGCATATCCCGAGATCTTCACCGAGGGTACCCGCGGCGACGAGATCGTCTGCGTCTGCCGCATGGAAGCGCACAAGCGGCAGCACCTGCTGATCCAGGCGATGGGGCATGTGCGCAGCGGTGTGCGGCTGCGCCTTTGTGGGGTCGCCAGTGCGGCGTCCTATCTCGACGAGTTGCGTGCGCTCGCCGCGCCGCTCGGCGATCGGGTGACGATCGAGAGCCGCTGGATCACCGAGGAGGAAAAGGCGGCCGCTCTGGCCTCGTCGCTCGCCGCTGCCTATGTTCCCTACGACGAGGATTCCTACGGCTACCCCACGATCGAGGCGGCGCATGCGCGGCGCGCGACCGTCACCGTCGCGGATGCGGGCGGGGTGGCGGAGTTCGTGCAGGACGGCGTGAATGGACTCGTTGCGGTACCGGAACCAGAGTCCGTTGCCGCCGCCTTCGACCGTCTGTTCCTCGATCGCGCGCTGGCCGCATCGCTCGGTGTCGCCGCCGAGGCCACGATCGCGGCACGGGGCATCGCGTGGGACCAGGTGATCGCGAGGCTTCTCGCATGAAGGTTCTGGTCCTCAACAACATGGCGCCCTTCGTCCATGGCGGCGCCGAGGAACTCGCGATCCACCTCGTCCGCCGCCTTCGCGAGGCGGGGGTCGAAGCCGAGGCGATGCGCATTCCCTTTGCCTGGGAACCTGCGGAGCAGGTGATCGAGGAAATGCTGATCGCGCGCTCGTTGCGGATTGCCAACGTCGATCGCGTCATCGCGCTGAAATTTCCGCCCTATCTCGTCGAGCATCACAACAAGGTGATCTGGCTGCTGCACCAGTTCCGCCAGGCCTACGACCTGTGGGATGCGGGGCAGAGTAATCTCGGCGGCGGCGCACGCGGCGCGGCGCTGCGCGCGATGATCATGGCCGCCGACAAGACTGCCTTTGCCAATGCGCGCGCGGTGTTTGCCGCCTCTCCGGTGAGCCAGGCGCGCCTTGCCCGCTACAACGGCCTCAAGGTTCCTAGCCTGCCAGCGCCGCCGAACGATCCCGAGTTGTTCCGCAACGAGGGCGACGAGGGCTATGTCCTTGCCGCAGGGCGTGTCGGCGCGGCCAAGCGCCAGGCGCTGCTGGTGCGGGCGCTACGCCATGCGCCGGATACGAGGCTGCTGATCGCGGGCCCGCCGGACAGCGTCGAGGAAGGCGAGACGCTGCGGCGCCTCGTCGAGGAGGAGGGAGTGGGCGATCGTGTCCGCCTCGACCTGCGCCTGCTGCCGCGCGCGGAGCTCGCGGGGCTGGTCAACCGCGCCCGCGCCGTCGCCTATCTGCCGTTCGACGAGGATTCCGTCGGGTACGTCACCATGGAGGCGTTCCTGGCAGGGAAGCCTGTCGTCACCGCGACGGATGCCGGCGGCGTGCTGGAACTCGTCCGCGACGGCGAGACCGGCCTCGTCTCGGCGCCGGAGCCGCGGGCGCTTGGAGCGGTCCTGCGCGGCCTCACCGTCGCCCGTGCCAACTCCCTCGGGCGCGCCGGCCACGCCGCGATGGCCGCGCGCGGCATCACCTGGCCGGCCACGATCGGGCGATTGCTCGCGTGATCCGGCGTATCGCCTGGGTGGGGCCGTGGAGCGAGCGCTCCGCAATCGCCAAGTTCGGAGCGCTGGTCGTCCAGCAGCTTGCCGGGCGCGGGATCGAGGTTCGCGTCCTGCGCAGCGAGACCGGGGCCGAGGCCGCCGAGGCCGCGCTGCCGGCGCCCGGCGCGATCGGGTGGGTCGGCGAGACCGATGCCTGGGAGCTGTGGCGGGATCACGACGCCGTTCTCGTCAATATCGGCGACCATCACGGCTATCATGGCGGCGCGCTCGGCCTTTACGGGCGGGTTCCGGTGATCACGATCCTGCACGATGCCTATGTCGCCAACCTACTGCACGGCGTCGGCGGCGACTTCCTGGCGCGCGTTGCGGCTGCGTTCGACGGGCCGCCCCCGACCGAAGACGGCCCGCCGCCCGCCGACGAGGGGGCAAGCCGACCGATGACGGGGTGGTTCGCCGCGGGGGCGGCGGGAGCCATCGTTCACGCCCGGCACTACGCGCCGGACGTGCTTGCTACCTGCCCGGGCCCCGTCAGCGTCATTCCGCTCGCCTATGCCGCGCCGACGCTGCCGCCGCCGCGGGCGATCTCCAAGCCGCTGACCGTTGCCACGATAGGCCGTCTCGGGCCCAACAAGCGCGCCGATGAGGTGATCAGGGGCATTGCTGCGGTCGCCGGCGGCCCGGCGCGCATCCGCTATCGGTTGATAGGGGCGGTCGAAACCGCGGAACGCGGCAGGCTCGAGGCCCTGGCGACGAAACTCGGTGTCACGGTCAGCTTCGCGGGCGAGGTCTCCGACG
>JAJYFW010000517.1 GCA_021785335.1 Pseudomonadota bacterium | reverse complement strand
ACGAGGCCTGGTTGATCAGGTTGATGCGCGCCGACTCTGCATGGAAGATGGTGCGCGCGACCGTCGCGCCCTGGGCGCCATAGGTGGTCGCGGTGTAGCCGTAATCGAGCGTCTGATCGCGCCGTTGCGTCAGATCGAGGGTGACGTCGACGCCCCGATCCAGCCGCAGCGTAACCGCCGTGCCAGCGGCCGCGGCCACTGTGCCAAGGTCGCCGCGCCGGAGATCGCGCGCCGGATCGCGGCTTTCCCAGTGGACCCGGTCGCCGGCCTGCAAGACGAGCGGCTTTGCTTCGAACACCTCGGCGGACTTGCTGCCCCAACGCTCCGGGTGCCACAGAACCGTCGTGCCGTCGCCGCGCAGCAGCGTGACGCTGTTGCTGGCGTGGTCGGTGGCCTGCACGGCGAGATAGCTGTCCTTCGCGATGCGCGTCTCCGCCGTGCGCCTGTATCCGCGCGTGAAATGCACGATGTCGCCGGGCTGGTAGCTGCTGGCCAGTTGTTTTTCGGCATCACTGAGGCCGTTGGCGATGAGGCGTTCACCGCGCGCCTCGGGGCCGGCGAGCTCGCCGGTCAGCTGCAGCATGGTGCGGATCGTGACGTTGGTTTGCTCCTTGCCCTCACGGCTCGGGTCGATGACCAGGGTGCGGGCGCGCTCGGCGGCGCCGAGGCCGGCATAGGTGTTGGCGATCAGGTGGATGCGTTCGTCGCGGTCCTGGCTTTCGTGGACGCACCCGCCGCTGGCGCGGATCAGGTCGATGGCGCGGCCGGCGTCCTTGTCGAGCACGGCGCGCACCACTGCGCGTCCCTCGGCCGAGGTCTGGCGGACGATTTCCTCCAGCCGGAAGGTGCGGATGCCGTGTTCCTGCACCTGCGCGAAGGGCCGGCCGGCTTCGACGCTCGGGAGCTGGCGCAGGTCGCCGGCGAGCACGACGCGGGCGTTCTGCTGCTCGGCGGCTTGCAGCAGGTCGGCGAGCTTGTTGGTGCCGGCCATCGACGCCTCATCGACGATCCAGACCTGGTGCGGCGGCCCCATGAAAAGGTTGCTCAGCTGTTGCAGGGCGGTGCGGGGCGCCGCCGCGGCGGCGGCGAGGTCGGCCAGGTGCTGGTGGAGGGTTTTCGCCTCGCTGCCGAGGGCGCGGCCGAGCTCGGCGGCGGCCTGGTTGGTCGGCGCGAGCGCAATCACCGCGAAGCCGCGGCCGCGTGCGGCACCGGCATAGGTGGCGAGCACGGTGGTGGTCTTGGCGGTGCCGGCAAACCCCTGGACGGCAATGACGCGATCCTCGGCGGCGAGCAGTCCGCGCGTTGCCGCGCGCTGGTCGGCGGTCCAGCCATAGCCCGTCTCCCCAGCAGCGGCCTCGGCGCGGGCGATCACGGCCTCTGCCGCGTCGGCACGCAGCAGCGGCAGGTAGGCGTTACGGCCGCGCGCGACGACGGCGAGCAGACGCTCCTCGGATTTGATCGCCTCCGGCGTCGTATAACCGGGCAGCTTTGTGTCACGCCCGGTCGTGAGCGTCGGTTCGATGACCGTGCGCGGCACCAGCTTGCCGAGGGACTCGAAGCTGGTGATGGCCGCCTGCACCGCGTCGGGGGAGGCTTTGCCGAAGGCCAGGCGGGTGGCGGTCGCGGTCAGGCTATCGGCCGAGAAGGCGGCCTGGCGTTCGGAGAGGACGGCGATGGCGCGGCTGACGGCAAGCACGGCGTCCCTGGAGACGGCGGCGGGCAGCTCGGGCATCGCGGCGGCGCGCGTGCGCGCCTGCTCGTGCAGCGCGGTCAGCTGCGAGAGGACCGGGCCGGCATGCGATTTCCAGTGCGCGGCGATCTGTTCCCGATCGACGGCGGTTTTGGCGCTGCGGGTGCGCACGGCGGCGGCCTCCGCCTGCGCCGGCGTGGCGGTTTCGCGCGAGAGGCCCTGAGCGTGCAGACGCTGCTCGACCTCGCGCGCGCGGCTCGAGAAGGCGGCGATCAGCTCCTGGGACACCCCCTTGATCTCGAAGGTGAGGTCTTTTGCGGGGACGATCTCGTAGCCGAGCCGGGTGACTTCGGCGGCGAGGAATTGCCGGTAGAGGATGCCGGTCTCCTTCTGGTGCTGGAAGATCGGCCGGGATTCGACGCTGCGCCAGGTGCCGGCGCGATCGAGCGTGGCGTTGAGCACGACGGCGTGGGTATTGAGCTGCTGCTCCTGGTTGCGGTTCATGTCGTGGCGGAACAGGGCGGCCGCGAGCGTGCCGGTCTGCGTCAGGATGACCTGTTCGCCGGCGCGGATGCGGGTGTGGGCGAGGGTCGCCTCGACATGGGCGAGGGTGGCCTGGACCGCCTTGTCGTGCGCCGCGATCAGGCGGCTATCACCCGCGACCTCGGCCATGATCGAGACCGATTTCGGGGCCGAGAAGGTCAGATCCCAGCCGGGCTTGTGTTGCCATTCGCCGTTGCGCTCGGTGCCGAGGACGACGTTGTTCGGCAACTGGCCGGCGAGCGCGTCCTGGAACTGGATGCGGTCGATGCTGCCGGTGAGGCCGGCCGCTTCGGCGGCGTTGCCCCACCATTGCGCCGGGCCTTCGGCGTCCTGGCGGTAGTAGTCGTCCTTCTCGAAGTAGTGGGCGGCCTGTGCGGCACCCTGGACGGCCGCAACGGAGAGCATGGGATCAGATGATCCCCGATG
>JAJYFW010000516.1 GCA_021785335.1 Pseudomonadota bacterium | reverse complement strand
GCGGCCGCTGGAGACGGCGGCGAAAATCTACCGTCATTTCGGCATGGAGCTCGATACGCTGGCCGCGGCGCGGATGGAACTCGCGGTGGCGCGCCGCCCGGATGGCGGCTACCCCCGGCACCGTTATGACCTCGCGCGCTATGGTTTCGATACCGGGATGTTGCGCGAGGTGTTCCGCGCCTATCGCGAGCATTTCGACATCGCCGAGGAGCCGGTGCGGGCGGCACCTGCGCTGCGGCCGGTGCGAGGCTGGCACTGGGCGGGGCACGCGGGCACGTGAAACGGCTTGCCGGGTTATGGACGGTGCTGGCGGGGCTCGCCGGCGCCTCGCTCGCCGCCTGGCTGCTGGCACGGGCGGGAATCGGGCCGGTCGGGGGATTGCTGTGGCGCGCGGCCCCCGGTCTCGCCGTGATCGTGGCGCTGCACGGCGTTCAGCTGGTGCTGACGGCACTGGCCTGGCGGGCCGTGATGCCCGCGCCGTCGCGGCCCGGCGCCGCCGCGCTCACGTTGCTGCGGGCAGTGCGCGAGGGAATCAACACGCTGCTGCCGCTGGCGCAGTTGGGCGGCGTGGCGGTCGCGGTGCGGCTGTTGTGCCGGCGCGGCATGGCGCCGACCGAGGCGGTTGCGTCGACGGTGGTCGACATGACCATCGAGATGGCGACCCAGGTGGCGTTCACGCTGACCGGACTGCTCGCCCTGGTGGCGTTGCTTGGGCGCGTTGCGGTGGCCTGGCCGCTGCTCGCCGCCTTCCTGGTATTGTTGGCGATGGCCGGGGCATTGCTTGCGGCGCAGCGCCTGGGGCTCGCGCGCGTCGCCGAGCGGCTGGCGGCGCGCTTCGGCTTCGCCACCGCCACCGGGCTGCATGGCGCGATCCTCGCCAGCCATGCGCGCCGGGCGGAGCTGGCGCGCGGCGCCGCGTGGCACCTGCTGGCTTGGCTGCTGGGGGCGGTGGAAGTCTGGCTGGTGCTGCGCTTCCTCGGCCATCCGGTGGGCTGGGGCGCGGCGCTCGCGATCGAGAGCCTGGCGCAGATGGTCAAGGCCGCGAGTTTCGCTGTCCCCGCCTCGCTCGGCGTGCTGGAGGGCGGCTACGTGGTGCTGGGCGGGCTGTTCGGCGTGCCGCCCGACGTTGCGCTGGCGATGGCGCTGATGAAGCGGCTGCGCGAACTGGCGCTGGGGGCGCCGAGCCTGGTGCTATGGCTGCGCGCCGAGCGGCAGGCGCGCATGGTGGCGCCGACGGCCTGACGGGTCTCGCCGGGGTGGGCGGCAGCGCGCATATTGGCAACTGCATCGAGCCTGGAGGAAAGGCGTGGCTTACGATTTCGACCTGTTTGTCATCGGTGGCGGTTCCGGCGGCACGCGCTGCGGGCGCATTGCGGCGGGGCTCGGCGCGCGCGTCGGCGTGGCGGAGGAGCGGTTCTGGGGCGGCACCTGCGTCAATATCGGCTGCGTGCCCAAGAAGCTGATGGTGATGGCCTCCGAATACGGGGCGATGGTGCAGGACGCCGCGGGGTTCGGCTGGAGCATCGAGCCCGGCTGGCATGACTGGGCGAGCCTGATCGAGGCGAAGGACCGCGAGGTCGGGCGCCTGGCGCCGATTTACCGCAAGCTGCTGGATGGCGCCGGGGCCAAGGTGTTCGACGCGCGGGCGGAACTGCTCGATGCGCACACGCTCGATGTCGGCGGCAGGCGCGTGACGGCGGAGCGGATCGTGATCGCGACCGGCGGACGGCCCGCGCGGCCAGAGTTTCCCGGCGCGGAGCTCACCGTGGTTTCCGACGACGTGTTCGCGATGAGCTCGTTGCCGGATCGTATCGTGGTGCTGGGCAGCGGCTATATCGCGCTCGAGTTCGCCGGCATCTTCGCCGGGCTGGGGCGGCACGTGGAGCTGGTCTACCGCCAGCCGCTGCCGCTGCGCGGCTTCGACGGCGACATCCGCGAGGCGATGGCCGAGGCGCTGAAGGCGCAGGGCATCCACCAGCACCCGTTCAACGTGGTCGAGCGTGTCGAGCAGCAGGGCGCCGCCCGGCGGGTGTTGCTTTCAGACGGCAGCGAGATCGCGGCGGACATGGTTTTCGTCGCACTCGGGCGTGGCGCCTACACGACGGGGCTGGGGCTGGAGAAGGCCGGGGTCGCGGTGCGAGAGGACGGATCCATTCCGGTGGACGAGGCGAACGCAACAAGCGTGCCCAACATCTACGCGATCGGCGACGTGACGGACCGGCTCAACCTTACGCCAGTCGCGATCGCCGAGGGGCATGCGCTGGCGGAGCGGCTCTTTGGCGCCGGGCGCGACTGGCACCTCAACGTTGTCGCGACCGCCGTGTTCACCACGCCGCCGGTGGCGACCGTGGGGCTCACGGAGGAGGAGGCGGCCAAGCGCGAAGCGGTGGATATCTACCTCTCGCGCTTCACGCCGATGCGCCACACTCTTTCGGGCCGGCCACGCAAGACGCTGATGAAGCTGGTGGTCTCGCAGGCGACGGGCAAGGTGCTGGGCGCGCACATGCTGGGCGAGGATGCGCCGGAGATCGTCCAGGGCCTGTCGGTTGCCATCAACGCCGGCGCGACCAAGAAGGACTTCGACATGACCGTGGGCATCCACCCCACCGCGGCGGAGGAGTTCGTGACCCTGCGCACCCGCACCCGCGAGGCAGGGCCCGC
>JAJYFW010000515.1 GCA_021785335.1 Pseudomonadota bacterium | reverse complement strand
GCCTGCGTCTGGCGGAACGGATCGCCGGCGACGATGTCCGCACGATCCTGGTGAAGGACGGCGACCACCGCCTGTCGCGCCCCGCCGATCTGGCGCTACTCGGGGACGTCCTTGCCGGCCTGCTCGGCGGCGAGGATGACGGCTAGCCCCTCAAGGTAGCTGGGGTAGCGCCAGCGGATCCCGAGCGCGGCCTGGGTCTTGCGGCTGGCGATGCGGCGGTTCTCGGCCCAGAAGCTGCGCGCCATCGGGCTCATCGCGGCCTCCGCCACCGCGAACGGCACCGCCGGCGGCGGCGGCACGCCGAGCAGCCGCGCCGCTTCGGCGATCACCGCGGCACTTTCCGCCGGCGTGTCGTCGGCCAGGTTGAGCACGCGCGGCGCCGGGCCGGGGGGCGGGCGGTCGATCGCGGCCAGCACGGCGCGGGCGATGTCGTCGCGATGGATGCGCCCGAAGGCGTGGCCGGGCTTCAGCACGCGCCGCGCGGTGCCGGCGCGCAGATCGTCGAACGCCGAGCGGCCGGGGCCGTAGATACCGGCCAGACGGAACAGATCGAGCGCCGGGGATGGGGCCATCGCCGCCGCCAGCGCGGCCCAGGCGCGCTCCGCCGCCAGCCGCCGTTCCCCGCGCGGGCCGGACGGCGCGGGCGGCGTGTCCTCATCGACCCAGCCGCCGTCGCGATTGCCATAGACCACGGTGGAGGAGAGATAGCCGATCCAGCGCAGCCGGGGGGAAGCGGCGCGGATCGCCGGCCGGTGCCGGGCCAGCACCGGATCGCCGCCGGCATCCGGCGGGGCGGTGATCAGCAGATGCGTGGCGCGGCCGATCGCCTCGGCGGCGGCGTCGAACGGCACGGTGCCGGGACCGTGGCCGGAGCGGACGGTGCCCAGCACCGCCATCCCCCGCGCCCGGGCCGCCGCGGCGACGGCGCGGCCAGCGTAGCCGAGGCCGAAGATCAGCAGCACCGGCCGCGCCCGTCAGCGCCTTTGCAGGCGCGGCAGCACCGCTTCGCCGAACAGGCGCATCGAGGCTTCGGCCGCGTCCAGCGGCAGGTCGTTGAAGTTGACCTGCAAGGAGGCGATCTCGAAATCGCCGATCTGGCGGCGGTAGTCGGAAACCAGGTCCAGGATGCGCGCCGGCGTGCCGACCCAGGCGGCGCACTTGGCCACCTGCGTCTCGAACGTCTCGGCGGCGAGCCCGGCGATCAGCGCGTCGTAACCGGGATAGTCGGCCGATGCCGTGCCCGCGGTCCAGTCCGACGCGGCGGTGACCAGGGACTTCAGGTAGCGTTCGAGCGGGCCGCGGGCGAGGCGTTCCGCCTCGGTCTGGTCGCGGTGGCAGAGCATGTGGAACGCCAGCATCACCGTGCCGCTGCCGGGATGCCCGGCGCGGGACCAGGCCTCGCGATAGGTCCCGATCAGCTCGGCCATCGCGCCGCCGGCCATCGGGATCGCCATGATGCCGTGCCCGGCCGCGCCGGCGCGCGCGAAGGACTCGCGGGAGGCCATCGCCGCCACGTAGAACGGCGGGCGCGGCTGCTGCGTCGGGCGGGGCAGGGAGGTCACGTCGCGGAAGCTGTGGAACCGCCCGGCGGCGGTCACGTGCTCCTGCTCCAGCAGCAGGCGGACCTGTTCCACGCCTTCCTCGAAGCGCGCGCGGCTGTCGTCCAGCTTCACGCCGAAGCGGGCGAATTCCTGCGGCAGGAAGGCGCGGGCGAAGCCGACATCCAGCCGTCCGTCGCACAGCGCGTCCAGCATGCCGATCTCGCCGGCGAGCTTCAGCGGATGGTTGAACGCCGGCAGCACCGCGCCGGTGACGAGGCGCGCGCGGCGCGTGACCTGGGCCGCGGCGGCCAGGAACAGCATCGGGTTGGGGCTGTAGCCGCCGTAGGGGGTGAAGTAGTGCTCGACCGTGCGGACGTGGCTGTAGCCGTAGCGGTCGCACAGGGCCACCAGGCGCAGCGCCTCGGCCCAATACGTCTGGGCGGATTTTTCCGCCGGGCCGATGTCCGGGAAGAACTGGATGCCGACGCGCATGGGTCAGTGCCCTCCACCGAGCCGGTCCATCAGGGCGAGCAGCAGGCCGGCGACCCCGAAGCCGAGCAGAAGGACAAGCTGCCACAGCAGCGGCGCGATGGCGACGTCGCCGATATGCACGAAGCCTTCCAGCACCTGGATCGCGGCGATCGCGACGATGGAGCCAAGCAGCTTCACCTTGATCGCGCCGAAGCCAAGGTCGGCGAAGTCGGAGCGTTCGGGCGTCAGCGGGCCAATGACGCTGTCCCAGCCGGCCAACACGACGATCAGCACCATGTTGGCGAGCAGCGCGAGATCGACCAGCCGCAATACCCCGAGCACGGTATCAGCGCCCGACAAACCCGGCAGCGTCACGCCAAGCGCCACCAATTGCTGGAGGAACTTCACCGCCAGCATCACCAGCGCCACGAACAGACCGAGGTAGATCGGCACCATCGCCCAGCGCGCCGCGAACACGGCGCGCCCGAGCGGGCGATGGAGCCAGTCGGTCATCGTGGCCGATGAACGGGCGACGCCATGCTCACGCGGCCTTCGCCATCCCGCGCAGCACGTAGTGCAGGATGCCGCCGTGGCGGTAGTACTCCACCTCGTCCGCGGTATCGATCCGGCACAGCACCGGCACCAGGTCGG
>JAJYFW010000514.1 GCA_021785335.1 Pseudomonadota bacterium | reverse complement strand
AACGGGCGCGCGGTGACGCAGGGGCGGTTTCCGCGCATTCCGTATGCGCAGGCGCTGCTGACCTATGGCTCCGACAAGCCGGATCTGCGCAACCCGCTTACGATCACGGATGTCACGGAGCATTTCGCGGGTTCCGGCTTCGGCTTGTTCGCGAAGATAGCCGCCTCCGGCGGCATCGTGCGCGCGATCCCGGCGCCCGGGACGGCCGCCAATCCCCGCAGCTTCTTCGACAAGCTCAACGAGTGGGCGCGCGAGGAGGGGGTCGGCGGGCTCGGCTACATCCAGTTCGAGGCGGACGGACCGAAGGGGCCGATCGCGCGCAACCTCGAGGCGCAGCGCGCGGAGGCGATCCGCGCCGCCTGCGGGCTCAAGCCCGGGGACTCGGTCTTCTTCGCCGCGGGCAAGGGGGAGGAGACCGCCAAGTTCGCGGGCAAGGTGCGCACGAAGCTTGGCGAGGATCTCGGCCTGATCGAGCCGGATGCGTTCCGTTTCTGCTGGATCACCGACTTCCCGATGTACGAGATCAACGAGGAGACCGGGAAGGTCGACTTCAGCCACAACCCGTTCTCCATGCCGCAGGGCGGGCTCCAGGCGCTGGAGATGCAGGATCCGCTTTCCATCAAGGCGTATCAGTACGACATCGTCTGTAACGGTATCGAACTGTCCTCCGGCGCCATCCGCAACCACCGGCCGGACATCATGGTCAAGGCGTTCGAGATCGCGGGCTACACCGCGGCCGATGTCGAGGCGCGGTTCGGCGGCATGCTCAACGCGTTCCGCTACGGCGCGCCGCCGCACGGTGGCTCGGCGCCGGGGATCGACCGCATCGTGATGCTGCTGGCGGACGAGCCGAATATCCGCGAGGTGATCCTGTTCCCGCTCAACCAGCAGGGCGAGGACCTGATGATGGGCGCGCCCGCCGAGGTGCCCCCCACGCGCCTGCGCGAACTCTCGCTCAGGCTGGATCTGCCGAAGAAATGATCGGGGCCCGGGGCCTGAACGCCCCGGCGGGGGCGGGGCGGAGCCCCGCGAGCAAGGAACGGGTTGCGCTGGCCTGTCGGTCAAGGCCGTAGCGTCCGACCCACTCCCGCCAATGCCGCCCCGGCCGCGCCGCGCGGATCAGCGCCACGGCCTCGTCCACGCTGGCGAACAATGCTTCCGGCGGCCAGAGCCGGTCCGCGCCGGGGAAGTCGTGCACCACGGGCGCGAGGCCGCAACTCATGCCCTCCGCGATGTTGAGGCCGAAACTCTCGTACATCGAGGTCGAGAGGATGACGCCCTTGTCGGCGAGGAAGCCGGGCATGTCCGCCACGGGACCGTGCAGGCGCAGGGTGTCGCCGAGGCCGGGGGATGCCGCGAGGTGCAGTACGTAGCGGCGCGTGCGCAGGTCGGTAAACGGGCCGGCTACGTGGAATTCGTGCGTCGCGCGCATCTGTGCGGCGATCTGCAGCAGCAGCATCGGGTTCTTCTTCGGCTCGATATGGCCGACCCAGGCGACGCGCTGCGCGTCCGGTGTGCCCGGGCGGAAGCGCGCGGGATCGACGCCGTTGGGGATGACGACCGGTGCCGCGCCCGGCACGCGGGCGCGGATCAGTTCCGCGATGTCCTCGCCGACCGTCACCAGCCGGTCGACGCGCGACCAGTCGACGCGCAGGGGGTGGTCCGTGTTGAGCGCCTCGACCGAATGCAGGCGCAGGACGGTGGGGCGGCCGGCGGCGATGCCCTCGCGCGTGGCCCAGACGGCGTGGTCCCAGCACCATTCCAGCCACAGCACGTCGCACCAGGCGATGGCGTCGGCGAGTTCCGGGCCGGGCGGCAGGGAGACGAACCGCACCTCCCAGTCGCGTTCGAGCACCGGGATCAGGGGGGCGAGGAAGCTATCCGCCCGTCCCTTGATCCGGTCAGCGAGGAGGAGGCGTCCCATGCGCCCAGCATGGCGGCGGCCGGTTAGCGCCGGGTTAGGGCGCGATTCGTCGGCTACTCGTCGTAGGCGACGAGCGACTCGAACGGCACGTCCAGCTTCTTGCGGCCATTGAGGAAGGTGAGCTCGATCAGCCCGGCCGCCCCCGGCACGACGGCGCCGACGCGGCGCAGCAGGGCGATGCCGGCCGCCATGGTTCCGCCGGTGGCCAGCAGGTCGTCGACGATCACCACGCGCTGGCCGGGGCGGATCGCGTCCTCCTGGATCTCGATGCGGTCCGAGCCGTATTCGAGCGCGTAGTCGAGCCCGATGGTCACCCCGGGCAGCTTGGCGCGCTTGCGCAGCATGATGAAGCCGCAGCCGAGCTTGAGCGCGAGCGGCGCCGAAATGAGAAAGCCGCGCGACTCGATGCCCGCGATGAGGTCCGGCTGCCAGGCGGCGACGACGCGGGCCATGCGGCCCATCGCCACCTGCCAGGCATCGGCGTGCCGGAGCAGGGTGGAGATGTCGTAGAAGAGGATGCCGGGCTTGGGAAAGTCCGGGATGCCCCGGATGTGGTCCTTGAGGTCCATGCTGCGCTCGCGAGATGACGGAATTCGTCTAGCTTCCCGGCCCCGGGGGCGGCAAGCGCTCTCGACCTTCACCGCTCTGTCATATAAGTGTCACACGTCCGAAACGGGCGGTCACTACGCCCCAACCGTTATCCCAACAGCGAGGGAATTCTGGGAATGAAACGCAGAACGC
>JAJYFW010000513.1 GCA_021785335.1 Pseudomonadota bacterium | reverse complement strand
TGACACACCGCGATCAGCAGCGCCGCCAGCACCACGCCCGCCCCCAGCGAAAGCACCAGCGAATCAAGCAGCGCCCGCCGCGTGGCGCCGGCGTCGAGGACGGACCGGAAATTCCCGAGCTCCAGCGTCGCCCAGTGCGGCGCGACCCCCAGCGCCGGCAGCAGCGAGGTGAGCCCCAGCGCCGCCAGCGGTGCCGCCAGCAACACTGCCAGCAGCACGCACGCCAGCACGAAAGCCGGCGCTCGCCACGCCCCGAGCGCGATGCGCACCTGCCGCCCGGCCTGCGTGGCCACGCGCCGCAACAGCAGCGTCTCCACGCTCGCCCCCGCCAGCGCCAGCAGCGCCAGCATCAGCGCCAGCGCTGCCGCCTCGCCGATGGACCCGATCCCGAACCCGGTCAGCCGCTGATAGATCAGCGTCGTCAGCATCGGGTACCGCCCCGGGATCGCCAGCAGCGCCGGCGTGCCGAAATTCCCGATCGCCGCGACGAAGGACAGCGACAGCCCGCCGAGCAGCCCCGGCCGGGCAAGCTCGAGCACCAGCAGGATCTGCCGCGCGCGCCCCGCCCCCGCCGCCTGTGCTGCCTCCACGATATCCGCGGGGATGGCCGCGAGCGACGCCCGCAGCGCGAGGTAGACGATCGGTGCCTGCTCCACCGCGAGCAGGAACGCGACCCCGCCCGGTCCATACAGCGGCTCGCTGCCCGAGCGCGGCGCCAACCCGAGCGGCCCCAGCAGCGGCGAGGCGGGCCCGACGAATACCAGCCAGGCCTGAGCCGTGATCTGCGGCGGCACGATCAGCAGCAGCAGGAACAGGAACGCAACGATCCGCCGCCCCGGCATGTCGGTGAGCGCCAGCAGCACGGCGAAGAACGTGCCGAGCACCGCGGCCAGCACCGTGCTCACCACCCCCATCGCCACGCTGTGCACCAGCGCCGCGCGCGCAATCGGGGTCGCAACGGCTGCCAGCGCCGCGGGTGAGAGCGTTGCGAACCCGAGACGAAGCAGCGGCGGAAACGCCGCCAGCGCCAGCAGCACGCCGCACGCGAGCGGCAGCCAGGCGGCGCGCGTCATGCCTCGCGAACGAGCCGGCGGCCCGAGCTAGCCCCCGAAGAGATCGGCGAACTCCTGCTTCAATCGCGTGCTGTCCTTGAGGATGCGCGGAATGTCCATCGTCATCAGCTTGATCTTCTCGGCCGGCGGAAACCCGGGCGGGGGCGCGACTCCGTTGCGCGCGGGGATGAACCCCTGCCTCGCGGCCAGCTCCTGCCCCGCGGGCGAGAGCAGGAACGCCACGAACGCCCTCGCGTCCTTGGGGTTCTGCGTGGTCTTCAGAATTGCCACCGGCTCCGTCACGGCGGTGACGCCCTCCCGCGGAAACACGAACCCCACCGGCGCGCCCTTGGCCTCGGCGTTGAGCGCCATGAAATCGACCACGATGCCGAAGTCCCGCGCCCCGCTCTCCACCTGGTTCAGCACGCCGCCATTGCCTGCCACGCTGATCGCCTTGCTGGCCGCGAGCTTCTTGAAATAGTCGGGCCCCAGCGCCGGGTTCTCGGTGAACGCCCCGAGCGTGATCATCGCCGCCCCGGAATAGAGCGGCGATGGCAGCACCACTTGCCCCCGCGCCGCGGGCTTCAGCAGGTCGTTCCACGACTGCGGAACGAACGGCGCCTTCTTGTTGTACATGATTCCGGTGGTGATCAGCTTGGTGCCGAAATAGGTCCGGCCTGGATCGTACGTCCCCGGCGCGAAGCCAGAGACATCCTGCTGGGGGTCCGCCAGCAGCCGTCCCTGCTGCTTCAGCGCCTGCATGCTCATCGCGTCCGCGATCAGCAGCACATCTGCCCTCGGCGCTCCCGCCATGAACTCGGCGTTGAGCTTGTTCATCACCTGCGTCGTGCCGGAGCGGAACACGGAGACGTGCACCCCGGGGTCCGCCTTCTCGAACGCCGCCACCGTCTCGGCCGCGATGCGATTGGGCTGCGACGTGTACAGCGTCAACTCGCCCGCCCGCGCGGACACGAGGGGAACCGCCAGCAACAGCAGCAGAGTGGTCAGCGACCGCATCTTCCTCTCCCGGTTTCTTATCCCCCGATTTCAAATCGCCTGGGGGGAACCGCCCTGATCTCACGTCGCGGCGCGCTCGGAAAGTGACGGCTGTGTGTCGGCCGCGCGACGTCGGCCTGCCCCGCGCTCTTACCCACCGCGCGCCGGCCCGGCAAGGCACGGCGGCACGCTCTGCCATCTCGCGGGCAATCCGCAACGCGCCTCTAGCGCTGCCGCCAGGGCAGCCCCGCGGCCTTCCATCCCGCGACCTGGCCGCGATGTCCCCTGGCGTTCACCGGCCCCTCGAACCCGTCGGCGACGTTGAAGCCGTGGACGAACCCGCACGCGATCGCCGCGCGCGCGGCGGCGAGGCTGCGCACCCCGCTGCGACAGAGGTAGTAGACACGGTCCGCGGGCGTGACGCCGGCATCCGCCATCTGCTCCACGAAATCCGCGTTGACCGCCATGGTGGGGAAAACCTGCCACGGGATAAGCAGGACCCGCTTGCCCGCCTGCGAGAGGTCCGGCACGCCGACAAAGCTCCACTCCGCCTCGGTGCGCACATCGACCATCACCGCGGCGGGATCGGAGAGCAGCGCGTCCCAAACATCCGCCGG
>JAJYFW010000512.1 GCA_021785335.1 Pseudomonadota bacterium | reverse complement strand
AGCGGCGGCAGCAGGCCGAGCGCCTGACGCCGGTCGACCGTGCCGGGGGGGAGCCGCCGCATCTCGACGTAGCGGTCGGGAAGCGCGCGGGGACACAACTCGGGCGGCGCCAGGTGGTGCTCGTGCAGATAGGTGAGCTCGACCGCGAGCGCATCCGGGTCGGTGCCCGGCAGGCTGGCGCAGCCGAACATCAGGTCGATCCGGTGATGAAACACATAGGCGGCGATACCGCGCCACAGCAGCTGCATCACCGCCCGGTTGCGGTAACCGGCATCGACGCACGAGCGGCCGAGTTCCATCACCCGGCCCGGAAAGCGCTCGATGGCGGAAATATCATATTCGGAACCGGAATAGAACCGCCCGATCCGCGCCGCCGCCTCCTGACGGATCAGCCGGTAGGTGCCGACGACCGCCTCGGGACCCTCGCCGCGGGCATGATCGATCACCAGCAGATGATCGGCGATCGGATCGAATTCGTCGCGGTCGCGACCCAGCGCGGCGGTGACGGGATCGGCGCTCGCGCCCATCTCCCCGTAGAATACGCGAAAGCGCAGCGCCTGGCTGGCATCGATCTCGGCGGCATCGGCGGCAAGGCGCACGCCGAGCGGTCCGGCGCGCAGTTCGGGAACATCCGCGCCGATCGGATCGTCGATGGGACGGGCCGTCATCGCGCCGGCCGATCGGGCGCGGCGGCGAGCGAGGGTGCAGGCGGCGAGGCGGCGTCCTCCCGCGGGTCCTCGCGGGCCCCGGCGCGCCCCTCGGCCCTGGTTTCGGGGCGGGCGCGCGGGCCGGGCAGCCGTTCCCGGGCGGCGACGCGGCGCCGGGCGAACACCTCGAGGCGGAGCGAGACAAGGTCGAACCCCAGCCGGGCAGCGATCGCCTGGATCAGCCGGTCGTGCTCAGGGTCCTGGAATTCGATCACTTTCCCGGTCTCGATGTCGATCAGATGGTAGTGGTGACCGTCCCCGGTCGGCTCGTAGCGGGCCCGTCCGCCGCCGAAATCGCGCCGTTCCAGGATGCCCCGCTCCTCCAGCAGGCGCACCGTGCGATAGACCGTGGCGATGGAGATGCGCCGGTCCAGGACGGCGGCGCGGCGGTAGAGTTCCTCCACGTCCGGGTGGTCGGCGGCGTCCGACAGCACCCTGGCGATCACGCGGCGTTGGCCGGTCATCTTCAGGCCTCGTTCGACGCACAGCCGGGCGATACGCGATTCCAAACAGTCCCCCGCGATTGGTCCCGCCCTTACGTCCAGCGGCAGCAGGTCCGCCAGGGTGGACAGCGCCCGGAGCCCCGAGATCCGTCGGGGCCAGTTTACCGATGCCCGCGGCACGGACGCAAACCCGACCCGGGCGACACCGCGCCTGCCGACCAGGCTACTTGGCGGCGGGGCGCGGCTTGGTGCCGAGGCCGATGCTCTTGGCGAGCGAGGAGCGGTGCTGGGCGTATTTGGGCGCCACCATCGGGTAGTCCGGCGGCAGGCCCCAGCGCTCCCGATATTGCTCCGGGGTCATGTTATACGCCGTTTTCAGATGCCTTTTCAGCATCTTGAGCTTCTTCCCGTCTTCCAGGCAGACGATGTACTCGGCGAACACCGACTTCTTGATCGGCACCGCCGGCTGCGGGCGTTCCGGTTCCGCCGGGATGCTGCCGACCTCCGACAGGGATTTGTAGACTTGCTGGATCAGCGCCGGCAGCGCATCCGTGGGCACCGGGTTGTTGGACACATGGGCCGAGACGATTTGCGCCGTCAGTCCCAGGACGTTACTGTTCGCCGGATGCTCGGCCATTGCATTTCCTATCTCTACTCGCCGTCTCGATTGC
Organism: Pseudomonadota bacterium; assembly: GCA_021785335.1. The sequence continues at coordinate 845 of JAJYFW010000512.1, read as the reverse complement.
TATAGGCCCCCGGCGTTGCTGGAGCAATGACTTCCCCCGTAAGAAGAAGCGGATTTCTCTCATGCCAGGCCAACCGGTCGCGGATCGCGAACTCGACATCACCGGCGACGTCTGCCCGATGACGTTCGTGCGCACGCGCCTCGCGCTCGATCGGCTCGCCCCCGGGCAGATTCTGCGGGTCCGGCTGCGCGGGGAGGAACCGTTGCGCAACGTACCGCGCGCCGCCGTCGAACAGGGCCATACCGTGCTCGCGCAGGACACCGGCGCCGACGGGGTCACCACGCTGCTGCTGCGGCGCGGCTGAGGCCCGGGCGGGCCGCTACACCTCCAACCGCCAGACGGCGCCGTCGCGCACGATCCGCCCGGCCGTGGCGCCGGCAAAATGCGTGCCCAGCACCAGCACCGGGGCGCCGGCAAGTTCGGCGAACATCCGCTCCCGCGTCCGCTGCGCCTCGGCCGGATCCCAATCGGCGGTGGAGGACCATTCGGGGTGCGCGATCTGGCACGGGTGGTGCAGGAAATCGCCGGTGATCAGGCCCCGTTCACCGCGGGACTCGATCCGCAGGCTGACATGGCCGGGGGTGTGGCCGAGGGTCGGGATCAGGCTGAGTTCCTCGCAGATCCGGTGGTCGGTTTCGACCAGATCGACCAGGCCGGCATCGAACACCGGGGCCACCGAATCGGCGAACACGGCGCGCATGTCCTCGCGCTCGTGCGGGCCGGCCCAGTGCGCGTATTCGGCGCGGCCCATCAGATAGCGGGCGTTGGGAAAGGTCGGCACCCAGGCGCCGTCCTGGCGCATCGTGTTCCAGCCGACGTGATCGACGTGCAGGTGGGTGCAGAGC
>JAJYFW010000511.1 GCA_021785335.1 Pseudomonadota bacterium | reverse complement strand
CTGCTGCTCGCCGCGGTCGCGCCCACCTGGCGCGGGGCCGACCGGGAGGCGGCGATGCGCGCGGCGGTCGCGGACGGCGCGCGCGTTATCGTCGCCGATGACGGGTTGCAGAACCCGGCGTTCGCGCGCGCCGCACGGCTGCTGGTGGTGGATGGCGAAAGCGGCTTCGGGAATGGACACCTGTTGCCCGCGGGACCCTTGCGCGAGCGCGTGGCCGATGCGGCGGCGCGCTGTGTCGGGGCGGTGCTAATCGGCGAGGACCGCGATGGGGCGGCTTCGGCGCTGCCTGCCGCCCTGCCGGTCCTGCGCGCGCGCCTGGTGCCGGACGCGGCGGCGCGCGCGCTGGCAGGGCGGCGCGTCGTGGCCTTCGCGGGCCTGGCGCGGCCGGACAAGTTCTTCGCCATGCTGCGCGACCTCGGCGCGGAACTGGTGACAACAAGAAGCTTCGCCGACCATCACGATTTCGCAACGGCGGAGCTGGAAGCCCTCGCGGCGACGGCGGGCGGCGCGGCGCTGGCGACGACGCCGAAGGACGCGGCCCGCTTGGCGCCGGCCTGGCGCGCGCGCGTGCATGTCGCGGGCGTGGGCCTTGCGTGGGAGGACGAGGCGGCACTCGCGGCGCTGCTCGCCCGGATGCTGGCATGAAGCGGCTGGAGGCGCTGCTGGTCCGGATCGGCTTCGGCCTGCTGCGGCAGCTGCGGCCGGAGACGGCGTCCAACCTCGGCGGCGCCGTCGCACGCGCGATCGGCCCCCTGCTGCCGGTCTCGCGCGTGGCGGACATGAATCTGCGCCGGGCGTTTCCGGACATGACGGAACCGCAACGACATACGGTGATACGCGAGGTATGGGAGAATCTCGGCCGCACCGTGGGCGAGCTGCCGCATGTCGCGAGCTTCGGTCCCACGCCGAGCGGCCCGGGCTGGGAGATCGAGGGCACGGAAAATCTCGCGGGTATCGACGGGGCCGCGGTTCTTTTTTCCGCCCATATCGGCAACTGGGAGGTAATGCCGCGGGCCGCCAAGGTGCACAGCACCGGCTTCGCGACCTTTTATCGTGCCGCCGACAACGCGGCCGTCGATGCGATCATCGTCGGCATGCGCAGGCAGGCGACCGGCGGCCAGCCGCAATTCGCCAAGGGTGCGGCCGGTGCGCGGGCCGCGCTCGCGCATCTGCGGGCGGGAGGGCGGATTGGGCTGCTCGCCGACCAGAAGATGAACGACGGCATCCCCGCGCCGTTCTTCGGCCGCATGGCGATGACGGCTCCGGCGCCGGCCACGTTGGCACTGCGTTTCGATTGCAAGCTGATCCCGGCCCATTGCGTGCGCATCGCGCCGGCACGCTTTCGCGTTCACGTGGAGAAGCCGCTGGCGCATCCCGCGACCGGCGAGCGCACGCGCGACGTGGCGGAGCTCACGGCGGCAATGAACGAAACGATCGAGCGCTGGGTGCGCGAGACGCCGGGGCAATGGCTGTGGCTGCACCGGCGATGGCCGAAGGAGGGTTGATGACGGATGCCATGAAGGGAAGAGCGATCTTCGATCTCGACGGGACGCTGGTGGATTCCGCGCCCGGCATCACCGGCTGCTACCGCGCGGCGCTGGCGCAGATGGGCTATGAGCTGCCGGCGGATGCCAGCGTCGCCGCGATGATCGGCCCGCCGCTGCTCGATGTCTGCCGCGGCCTGCTCGCGCGCTTCGGCGACACGCGCGCGGAAGAGCTCGCGCGGCGTTACCGCGCGCTGTACACGGAATGGGGCTGGAGCGAATGCGCGCTCTATCCCGGCATCGATGCGGCGCTGCGGGCGCTCGCCGATGCGGGTGCGGCGCTGCACGTCGCGACGGCGAAACGAACCGCCTACGCGCTGCGCATGCTGGACAAGCTCGGCATCGCGCCGCGTTTCGCGACCATCCGGGGCTCGGAGGACGGCGGCGCCTTCGACGACAAGGCGGTGCTCTTGGCGGACGTGCTGCGCGGCGGCGCGGGGCCGGCCGCGATGGTGGGCGACAGCCGGTTCGACATCGCCGCGGCGCGCGCCAACGCAATCCCCGCGGTCGCGGTCGCCTGGGGCTATGGCCAGCCCGACGAGCACGAGGGTGCCGTGGTGGCGACGCATGCCGGCGAACTGCCGGCGTTGATCGGCGGGTTGTTTCTACAGCGGTAGCGAGGACTGGCGCGGCTTGCCGTCATCCGCTGTCGCCGCCACCTCGCCATCGGCGAGCTTCAGCGTCAGCGCCATGCCCGGCGCGATGGCGGCGGCGCGGGCGAGCAGGTTGCCCTTGCGGTCCAGCACCAAGGCGTAGCCACGGGCGAGCACCTGCTCGTGCGAAACGGATTCGAGACGTGCCGCCAGGCCCTCCAGCCGCGCCCGCGCCTCGCGCATCCGCGCCTGCAACGGCGCGGGGCGCAGCCGCGTCAGGACCGAGGCGGCAAGCGTTCCCTGTTTCGCGAGTGCCTGGCGCAGCCCGCCGCGCAGCCGCTCGCCCAACACCGGCAGCCGCTCGCCCTTCGCGGCGACGAAGCGCGGCAGCGCCAGGCGCAGCCGTTCCGCGCGGTCGTCGAGCCGCTGGCGCCAGGTGGCGAGCAGGGCGCCGAGGTCCGGCAGGCCGCGCTCGGCACGCTGCAGCCTGAGGCGCCGTTCCTGCATCAGCCGTCCGAGCCCGCCGAGC
>JAJYFW010000030.1 GCA_021785335.1 Pseudomonadota bacterium | reverse complement strand
GATCGGCAGGCCGAGCGTCACGTTCACGCCGCCGTGCATGTCGAGCGTCTTGATCGGCGTCAGCACCTGGTCGTGATACATGCCGAGCGCCACGTCGTAGCCCCGGCGCGCCGCCGGCGTGAACATCGTGTCGGCTGGGAACGGGCCCAGCGCCTCGATCCCCTCCGCGCGCAGCGCCGCGAGCGCCGGGCGGATGATCCGGTCCTCCTCGTCGCCCATCGTGCCGTCCTCGCCGGCGTGCGGGTTGAGGCCGGCGAAGGCGAGCCGCGGCCGCGCCATCCCCCAGTCCCGCCGCAGCGCCGCGTCGGTCACGCGCGCGGTGCGCAGGATGAGATCGGCATCCAGCATCTCGATCGCCCGGCGCAGCGCCACATGGATCGTAACCGGAACGACGCGCAGCCCCTCGCAGGCCAGCATCATCACCGGCATCGGCGCGCCGGTCAGCGCCGCGAGGAACTCGGTATGGCCGGGATGCGCGAAGCCGGCGCGCGTGAGCACCGATTTCTGGATCGGGTTCGTCACGACCGCGCCGACCTCGCCCGCCATCGCGAGCCGCACGGCCGTCTCGATCGAGGCGATCACGGCCGGCGCGTTGGCCGGGTCGAGCCGCCCCGGCACCGGGGCCGCCGCCAGCGGAACGCTGAGCACCGGGATCGCGTCGTCACCGGCCCCGGCGGCCGATGAAACCAGCCGCACGGGCACGCCGCGCAGCACCGAGGGGTCGCCCACGAACAGGAAGCGCCTGCCCGCCCGCCAGGCGGCGACCGCGATCTCCGGCCCGATCCCCGCCGGCTCGCCCATCGTGAGCGCGGGCAGGGGCGCGGCCATCACATGTGCAGCGCGCGGCCGCCGACGGCCAGCGCCGCTTCCTTGATCGCTTCCGAGAGCGAGGGATGCGCGTGGCAGGTGCGCGCCACGTCCTCGGCGGAGGCGCCGAACTCGATCGCGGTCACCAGTTCCGCGAGGATGGTGCCGGCGTCCGGCCCGACGATGTGGGCGCCGAGCAGCCGGTCCGTCCGCTTGTCGGCGAGCAGCTTCACGAACCCGTCCGTGTCGCCCATCGCGCGGGCGCGGCCGTTGGCGGTGAAGGGAAACTTGCCGACCGTGTAGGCGATGCCCTCGGCCTTCAGCTGTTCCTCGGTGCGTCCGACGGCGGCGACCTCCGGCCAGGTGTAGACCACGCCCGGGATCGCCTCGTAGTTCACGTGCCCGGCCTGGCCCGCGAGGCGCTCGGCCAGCGCCGCGCCCTCGTCCTCGGCCTTGTGCGCCAGCATCGGCCCCGCGATCACGTCGCCGACGGCGTGGATACCCGGCACGCTGGTCGCCCAGTGCGCGTCCGTCTTTACCCGCCCGCGCTCGTCGAGCGCCACGCCCGCGGCTTCCAGCCCCAGCCCCGCCGTGTAGGGCCGCCGCCCGATCGCGAGCAGCACCACGTCCGCGCGCAGCGTCTCTGCCTTGCCGCCGGCCGCCGGCTCGAGGGTGAGGTCGACGCCCTTGTCGTCCGCCTTCGCCGAGGTGACCTTGGTGCCGAGGCGGAACGTGAATCCCTGCTTCGCGAGGATGCGCTCGAAGCCGCGGCTGACCTCGCGGTCCATCGCGGGCAGGATCGTGTCGAGGAACTCCACCACCGTCACCCTGGCGCCGAGCCGCGCCCAGACGCTGCCGAGCTCGAGCCCGATGACGCCGCCGCCGATGACGACGAGATGCCCCGGCACGGCATCGAGCTCCAGCGCGCCGGTGGAGGTCACGATGCGTTTCTCGTCGACCTCGACGCCGCGCAGGGGCATGCTCTCGCTGCCGGTGGCGATGACGATATGTTTCGTCTCGTAAACCTTGTCGCCGACCGCGACGCGCCCGGGTCCGGCGACCTTCCCCTCGCCCTTGAGCCAGGCGACCTTGTTCTTGCGGAACAGGAACTCGACGCCCTTGACGTTGGCGGAGACGACCTCGGCCTTGCGCGCCTGCATCCGCGCGAGGTCGAGCTTCACGCCCTCGATCATCACGCCGTGCGCGGCAAAATCGTGCGCAGCGGCGGCGAAGTTCTCGGAGGACTGCAGCAGCGCCTTGGACGGGATGCAGCCGATGTTGAGGCAGGTGCCGCCGAGCGTCGCCCGCTTCTCCACGCACGCGACCTTCATGCCGAGCTGTGCCGCGCGGATCGCGCAGACATAGCCGCCGGGCCCGGCGCCGATGACGATGACGTCGAAGGAATCCGCCCCCTGGGAACCCGCCATGGCCTACAGCCCCAGCAGCAGGCGGCGCGGATCCTCGATGCCTTCCTTCACGCGCACCAGGAAGGACACCGCCTCCTTCCCGTCCACGATCCGGTGATCGTAGGACAGGGCGAGGTACATCATCGGGCGGATCTCGACCTTGCCGCCGATCGCCATCGGCCGGTCCTGGATCTTGTGCATGCCCAGGATCGCCGACTGCGGCGGGTTCAGGATCGGCGTGGACATCAGGCTGCCGTAGACGCCGCCGTTGGTGACGCTGAACGTTCCGCCCGCGAGCTCATCGAGCTTCAGCGCGCCGTCGCGCGCGCGGCGGCCGAAATCGGCGATGCGGCCCTCGATCTCGGCGAAGGAGAGCGTCTGCGCGTCGCGCAGCACCGGCACGACCAGGCCCGTGGGCCCGCCGACCGCGATGCCCATGTGCACGAAGTGCTTGTAGACGATGTCCTCGCCGTCGATCTCCGCGTTGACCGCCGGGAACTCCGCCAGCGCCACGCAGCAGGCGCGCACGAAGAAGGACATGAAGCCGAGGCGCACGCCCGTGTTCTTCTTCTCGAACGCGTCCTTGTACTCGGCGCGCAGCGCCATCACCGCGCCCATGTCCACCTCGTTGAAGGTGGTGAGCATCGCCGCCGTGTTCTGCGCTTCCTTGAGCCGGGCGGCGATGGTGCGGCGCAGGCGCGTCATGCGCACCCGCTCCTCGCCGCTCTCCGTCGCGCGCGGCGCCTTCGCGGCGGCGGGGGCGGCGACAGGCGTCGCGGGCCGGGCCAGGAAATCCAGCACGTCGCCCTTGGTGATGCGCCCGTCCTTGCCGCTGCCGGCGCCGACGGCGCCCGCCTTGATCCCGCTTTCCTCCATCAGCTTCGCGGCCGAGGGCATCGGCGCGTGCGCGGGGGCGGCGGGGGCGGCAGGGGCCGGCGCGGGCGTCGCGGGGCGCGCCACCGGGCCGGGTGGCGCGGGCGGCGTGGTGACGCCCTGCGCCTGGCCCGCGGCGGGCTTGGCGGCCACGCCGCCCTCCGCCAGCGTGCCGAGCACGGCGCCGACCGCGACCTCCGCGCCCTCCGCGGCGCTGACCGATTCCAGCACGCCGGCCGCCGGCGCCGGCACTTCCACCGTCACCTTGTCGGTCTCGAGCTCGACCAGCGGCTCGTCCACCGCCACCGCCTCGCCGGCCTGCTTCAGCCAGCGCGCGACCGTCGCGGTCGTCACGCTCTCGCCGAGTGTGGGCACCTTGATCTCAACACTCATCGGTCAGCTCCTCTTGGGCGGCGCCACCACGGCACGCCGCCGCAGCAATCAACAATTATGCCAGCGCCTCGGCGACCAGCGCGGCCTGCTCCGCCGCGTGCGTCCGGGCCAGGCCCGTCGCCGGGCTCGCCGCCTCCGGCCGCCCGATATAGCGCGGCCGTTTCGCCTTCACATCGATCCCCGCGAGCACCTTCTCGATCCGGCGGTCGGCGAAACTCCAGGCACCCATGTTCTCGGGCTCCTCCTGGCACCACACCACCTCCGCGTTGGGGTACTGCGCCAGCGCGCGCGGCAGCGACACCACCGGGAACGGATAGAGCTGCTCGACGCGCACGATCGCGATGTCCGTGATCGCCTTGTCCCGCCGCGCCGCGAGCAGGTCGTAGTAGACCTTGCCGGTGCACAGCACGACGCGGCGGACGTCCTTTCCTTCCGCGATCGCATCGACCTCGCCGATCACCGGGCGGAAGCGCGAGCCCGATGCGAAGTCGGCGACGGAGGAGACCGCGAGCTTGTGGCGCAGCAGCGATTTCGGCGTCATCAGCACCAGCGGCTTGCGGAAATTCCGCTTCATCTGCCGGCGCAGCGCGTGGAAGTAGTTGGCGGGCGTGGTGAGGTTGCCCACCGTCATGTTGCGCTCGGCGCAGAGCTGCAGGTAGCGCTCGAACCGCGCGGAGGAATGCTCCGGCCCCTGGCCCTCGTAGCCGTGCGGCAGCAGCATCACCAGGCCCGACATGCGCAGCCACTTGCTCTCGCCCGAGGCGATGAACTGGTCGATGATCATCTGCGCGCCGTTGGCGAAGTCGCCGAACTGCGCCTCCCACAGCACCAGCGTGCGCGGATCGGCGAGGCTGTAGCCATACTCGAAGCCCAGCACGCCCGCCTCGGAGAGCAGCGAGTTGAAGATCTCGATGCGCGCCTGGCCGGCCGTGATGTTGTTGAGCGGCACGTACTCGTTCTGGTTGGCCTGGTCGATCAGCACCGCGTGGCGCTGGCTGAAGGTGCCGCGCTGGCAGTCCTCGCCGGAAAGCCGCACCCGATGGCCCTCGGCGAGCAGCGTGCCGAACGCCAGCGCCTCGCCCGTCGCCCAGTCGATGCCCTCGCCGCTCTCGATCATCATGCGCTTCGCATCGAGCTGGCGCGCGATCTTCGGGTTGACCGCGAAGCCCTCCGGCACGCGCCACAGCGCGTTGCCCGCCTCGCGCAGCGCCGCGAGCGGGACGGACGTTTCGCCCTCGGTCCATTCCGCCTCGTTGCCCGGCGTGGACAGGCCGCTCCAGTGCCCTTCCAGCCAGTCCGCCTTGTTCGGCTTGTAGGCCTTGGACGCCTGGTAGGCCGCTTCCAGCGTCGCGGCATAGGCGTCGGCCATCGCCTTCGCGTCCTCCGCCGTCACCACGCCCTCGCCCGCGAGGCGCCCGGCGTAGAGCGTGCGCGTCGTCGGCAGCGCGTCGATCGCGCGGTACATCAGCGGCTGGGTGAACGCCGGCTCGTCGGTCTCGTTGTGGCCGTGGCGGCGATAGCAGACGATGTCGAGCACCACGTCGGTCGCGAACGCCATGCGGAACTCGGTGGCGAAGCGCGCGCACCACACCACCGCGTCCGGGTCGTCGCCGTTCACGTGCAGGATCGGCGCCTGCACGGACTTCGCGACATCGGTGCAGTAGAGGCCGGAGAAGGCGTGCGCCGGAACCGTTGTGAAGCCGATCTGGTTGTTCACCACCACGTGGATGGTGCCGCCGGTGCGGTAGCCGATGAGCTGGCTCATCGCCAGCGTCTCGTAGACCAGGCCCTGGCCGGCGAAGGCGGCGTCGCCATGCATCAGGACCGCCATGACGCTGCGCCGCGCGGCGATGTCGCCCGCCTCGTCCTGCCGCGCCCGCACCTTGCCGACGACGACGGGGTCGACCGCCTCCAGGTGCGAGGGGTTCGGTTGCAGCGAGAGGTGCAGCCGGCGGCCCGCCACATCGAGGTCGGTCGAGGTGCCGAGATGGTATTTCACGTCGCCCGAGCCCTGCACGTCGTCCGGCTTGAAGCTCTCGCCGCCGAACTCGCTGAACAGCTGCACGAACGGCTTCCTGACGATGTTGACCAGCGTGTTGAGCCGGCCGCGATGCGGCATGCCGATCGCGATCTCGCCCACGCCCGCCTCGGCCGCGGTCTCGATGATCGCGTGCAGCGCCGGGATCGTCACCTCGCCGCCCTCGAGCCCGAAGCGCTTGGTGCCGACATAGCGGCGCTGGCAGAACGTCTCGAGCCCCTCGGCCTCGGTCAGCTGTTGCAGGATGGTCCGCCGCGTCGCCGCGTCCAAGCCGCGTTCCGGCGTTTCGATGCGGCGCTGGATCCAGGCCTTCTGCTCCGGGTCCTGGATGTGCATGAACTCGACGCCGACGCTGCCGCAATAGGCCGCGCGTAGCACCGCGAGGATCTCGCGCGGCGTCGCGGTCTCGCGGCCCAGCACCTTGTCGATGAAGATCGGCCGGTCCATGTCCGCCGCGGCGAAGCCGTAGGTCGCGGGGTCGAGTTCCGGATGCGGCCTGGGCACCTGCAGGCCCAGCGGGTCGAGCCGGGCTTCGAGGTGCCCGCGCACGCGATAGGCGCGGATCATCATCAGCGCCCGCAGGCTGTCCTGCGTCGCCACGCGCACATGCTCGAGGTCGAGCGGCGCCGCGTCGCTCTTTCCGTTGAGCGCCTGCGGCCTGGCCGGCGACGGGCGCTCGGCCGCCCGCAGGCCGAAGCTGCGCGGTGCCCAGGAGGCGCCGGAGGCGTCGGTCAGGATCGAGCGGGCCTCGTCGTTCAGCGCCACGAAAAGCTCGGCGAAACTCGGGTCCACCGAGTCCGGGTCGCGCACCCAGCGCGCGTAGAGATCGGCCACGTAGGCGGCATTGCCGCCGTTGATGGCACTCGCGAGCATTTCCATTCCCGGCATCGCTATCCTCTTGTCCCCATCGTTTCCCTGGCCGCGACGGAGCAGCGCAGGGAATGGTTACGCCATCGTGCCGTGCCGCGGCGCGATCAAGGCAGCGGCGGCGGCATCAGCCCTGCGCCGCGCGCATGCTCGCTCGCCAGCCATACCGAATAGTCATTGCTCGTCCATGCGCCCGGCGCGATGCCCCTGCGTGGTGCCGGCGGGAGCTTTGTCGCCGCGCCCATGGCCCGCTACCCGCGCAGCGCCCGTATCATCGTGCTGCCCAGCGCCGCCGGGCTCTCCGCGACGTGGATTCCCGCCGCGCGCATCGCCTCGAACTTCGCCGCCGCGGTGTCGCGCCCGCCGGAGATCACCGCGCCGGCATGGCCCATGCGCCGCCCGGGCGGGGCCGTGGCGCCGGCGATGAAGCCCACGACCGGCTTCTTCACCTTGTTCGCGGCGAGGAACTCGGCGGCGTCGATCTCGCTCTGCCCGCCGATCTCGCCGATCATGACGATCGCCTCCGTCTCGGGGTCGGCGAGGAACATCTCCAGCACCTCGATGAAATCCGTCCCCTTCACCGGGTCGCCACCGATGCCCACGCAGGTGGACTGGCCGAGCCCCGCCGCCGTGGTCTGCGACACCGCCTCGTAGGTGAGGGTGCCGGAGCGCGAGACGATGCCGATCTTGCCGCGCTTGTGGATGTGGCCGGGCATGATGCCGATCTTGCAGGCATCCGGCGTGATGACGCCAGGGCAGTTGGGCCCGATGAGCCGCGACGTGCCGCCGCACAGCGCGCGCTTCACCCGCACCATGTCGAGCACCGGGATCCCCTCGGTGATGCAGACGATCAGCGGGATCCCGGCGTCGATCGCCTCCAGGATCGCGTCCGCCGCGAAGGGCGGCGGGACGTAGATGGCGCTCGCGGTCGCCCCGGTCGCCGCCCGCGCGTCGGCCACGGTGTCGAACACCGGCAGGCCGAGATGCTTGCCGCCGCCCTTGCCCGGCGTGACGCCGCCCACGACCTTGGTGCCGTAGGCGATCGCCTGCTCGGAATGGAACGTGCCCTGCGCGCCGGTGAAGCCCTGGGTGATCACCCGCGTGTCGGCATCGACGAGAATGGCCATCAGGCGGCTTCCTTCACGGCACGCACCACCTTCTCGGCGGCGTCGGCGAGATTGTCGGCGGTGATGATCGGCAGGCCGGATCTCGCCAGGATCTGCTTGCCGAGTTCCACGTTGGTCCCCTCCAGGCGCACCACCAGCGGCACGTCGAGGCTGACCTCGCGCGCCGCGGCCACCACGCCCTCCGCGATCACGTCGCAGCGCATGATGCCGCCGAAGATGTTGACCAGGATGCCCTCCACGTGCGGGTCCGAGAGGATGATCTTGAACGCCGCCGTCACCCGCTCCTTGGTGGCACCCCCGCCCACGTCGAGGAAGTTCGCGGGCGAGCCGCCGTAGAGCTTGATGATATCCATCGTCCCCATGGCGAGGCCGGCGCCGTTGACCATGCAGCCGATGGTGCCGTCCAGCGCCACGTAGTTGAGCGCGTGCCGCGCGGCCTCCAGCTCCTTCGGGTCCTCCTCCGCCTCGTCGCGCAGCGCCTCGAGGTCGGCGTGGCGGTAGAGCGCGTTGTCGTCGAACGCGACCTTGGCATCGAGCGCCACGACGTCGCCGCCCTTCGTCACCACCAGCGGGTTGATCTCGACGATGGAGCAGTCAAGCGCGAGGAACGCCTCGTACATGGCGGCGGCGAACTTGCCGAAGCTCGCGATCTGCCGGCCCTCGAGCTTCAGCGCGTAGGCGAGCCGGCGGGCATGGAACGGCGAGAGCCCGGCGGCGGGATCGACGGCCACGCGCAGGATCTTCTCCGGCTGCGTCGCGGCCACCTGCTCGATCTCCATGCCGCCCTCGGTGGAGGCGACGAGGGTCACCCGCGCCGAGGCGCGGTCCACGAGCAGCGAGAGGTAAAGCTCGCGGGCGATGTCGCAGCCGGCCTCGACATAGACCCGGCTCACGCGCCGCCCGGCGGCCCCCGTCTGCTTGGTGACCAGGACATGCCCGATCATCGCCGCGGCGGCGGCGCGCGCCTCCTCCGGCGACTTCGCCAGCCGCACGCCGCCCTTGCCACCCCCCTCCTTGCCGGCGGGGTCGCCGGCGAAGTGGCCAGCGCCGCGCCCGCCGGCGTGGATCTGCGCCTTCACCACCGAGACGGGGCCGCCGAGCTTGCGCGCGGCGGCCTCGGCCTCTTCGGGTGTCCACGCCACGTGCCCGTCGAGCACGGCGACGCCGTAGCGCCGGAGCAGCTCTTTCGCCTGGTACTCGTGGATGTTCATCTGGCGCTGCTCAGACGCCGAGCTTCTTGAACGCCTCGTTGAGGTCCCGCACCGCGGCGCAGGACTTGTCGAACGCCGCCTTCTCCTCCGGCGTGAACTGGATCTCGACGATCCGCTCGATGCCGCCGGCGCCGAGCACCACCGGCACGCCGATGTAGAGCCCGTTGATGCCGTACTGGCCCTTGAGCAGCGCGGCGCAGGGCATCACCCGCTTCTTGTCGAGCAGGAAGCTCTCGGCCATCGCGATCGCGGAGGCGGCCGGCGCGTAGTAGGCGCTGCCCTTCTCCAGCAGCTTCACGATCTCGCCGCCGCCGTTGGCGGTGCGCTTGATGATGGCCTCGATCCGCTCCTGCGTCGTCCAGCCCATCCGGATGAGGTCCGGCACCGGGATGCCGGCGACGGTGGAGTAGCGCGGCAGGGGCACCATGGTGTCGCCGTGCCCGCCGAGCACGAAGGCGGTGACGTCCTCGACCGAGACGCCGAACTCCTGCGCGAGGAAGAGGCGGAAGCGCGCCGAGTCCAGCACGCCGGCCATGCCCACCACGCGCTCCGGCGGCAGGCCCGACTTTTCCTGCATCACCGCCACCATCACGTCGAGCGGGTTGGTGACGACGATGACGAACGCGCCCGGGCAGTGCGCCTTGATGCCCTCGGCCACCTGCGCCACGACGCCGGCGTTCTTCACCAGCAGGTCGTCGCGGCTCATGCCCGGCGTGCGGGCGAAGCCGGCGGTCACGATCACCACGTCCGAGCCCTTGATCGCGGCATAGTCGCTGGTGCCGGTCATCGCCGAGTCGAACCCGTCCACCGGGCCGGATTGCGTGATGTCGAGCGCCTTGCCCGCCGCGACGCCGCCGAACACGTCGAACAGCACCACGTCGCCGAGTTCCTTGAGCCCGATGAGGTGGGCGAGCGTGCCGCCGATGTTGCCGGCGCCGATCAGCGCGATCTTCTTGCGTGCCATCTGGGGAATGTCCTTGCGGGCGCTACCGTGCCCTTCCGGCGGCGCCCGTCGTCCGGAAGGCGGGTCGTGCTAACGCAACCGGCCAAGCGCGACAAGCCGGCCGCGCCCGCGCCGCGCCGGCCCTTTCGCGGGGCGTATCGTCCTCTCGTGACAGAATTTTCATGCCAGGTGCGGCAGGTCGAGCCAGGCGCGGCTGCGCATTTCCTCGAGCCGCGAGGCGGTGCGCCGGAACGCGGCCGAGCCCTCGCCCCTGGGGTAGAGCGCGTCCGGCTGCGCGGCGGCGGAGGCGACGAGCTTCACCCGGTGGTCGTAGAGCGCGTCGACCAGGGTGATGAAGCGCCGCGCCACGTCGTGGCTGTCGGCGTCGAGCAGCGGGATGGCGTCCAGCACCAGCGCCTGGAAATGCGTCGCCAGCGCCAGGTAGTCGCCCGGCCCCAGGGCCGCGGCGCACAGGGCGTGGAAGTCGAACCGCGCGACGCCCTCCGCCGCGACCGGCACGGCGAGCGGGCGGCCCATGACGGAGAGCGTCACCGGCCCCGGCGCGGCACCGCCGGCGAGCTCGTCGAACGCGGCGTCCAGCGCCGCCCTGGCGCGCGCGTCCGCCGGCACGAACCAGGTGCCCTCCGCCAGCAGCCGCGCGCGGCGGAAATCCCGCCCGTGGCCGAGTTCCAGGACGTCGAGGTTCGCCTTGAGGATGGCGATGAACGGCAGGAAGGCGTCGCGCCCCGGCTGGCCCGCGAAC
>JAJYFW010000510.1 GCA_021785335.1 Pseudomonadota bacterium | reverse complement strand
GGCGAGGATATTTCGGCCGGCTTCCCGGACATCGTGGCCAACCTCGCCCATCGCGCGGTGCTCGACGGCGAACTCCTGATTATGCGTGGAAGCGAAGTCGCCCCCTTCGCGGACCTGCAGCAACGCCTCAATCGCAAGGCGCCGACCCGCGCGATGGTGGAACGCTTCCCGGCCCATGTCCGCCTCTACGACATGCTGTTCGAGGAGGGCGAGGATCTCCGTGCGCTGCCCTTCGCCGCGCGCCGCGCCCGCCTCGAGGCCTGGTTCGCCCGCGTGGCGCCCGGTCGCGCCGACCTCTCGCCGACCATCGGCTTCACCAGTCTCGACCAGTTGAGGGAAATGCGCGCCGCGGCCCGCGAGGCCGGCATCGAGGGGTTGATGCTCAAGCGCGCGGACTCGCCCTATGTCGCGGGCCGCCCGCGCGGCCTGTGGTGGAAATGGAAGCGCGAGCCGCTCAGCATCGACGCGGTCGTGATGTACGCCCAGCGCGGCCACGGCCGCCGTTCCTCCTTCTACAGCGACTTCACCTTCGGCGTCTGGGACGGCGAGGCACTGGTGCCCGTCGGCAAGGCCTATTCGGGAATCAGCGACCGCGAACTCGCATTTCTCGACAACTGGGTCCGCCACAACACCGTCGCGCGCTTTGGTCCGGTGCGCGAGGTGGAGAAATCCCTGGTCCTTGAAATCGCGTTCGACGGCGCGCAGCGTTCCACCCGTCACCGTTCCGGCGTGGCGCTGCGCTTTCCCCGCATCGCCCGTCTGCGCCGCGACAAGCCGGCCGCCGAGGCCGATACCTTGGCCAATGTCACAAGGCTGATCCCCGGAGAGCGTCCATGATCAACGTCAACAACACAAAACGAAAGCTTCTCGCCGGAGAGCGTGTTCTGGGACTCGGCGTCTCGCTGTTGCGCGGCGCCATGGTTCCCATGCTGGCGAAGGCCGCGGGCTATGACTGGCTGTTCATCGACCGGGAGCACGGTTCGCTCACCGAGGACGATGCGGCGCAGATCTGTCTGGCCTCGCTCCCGCACGGCATCACGCCGATCGTGCGCGTCTGCGAGGGCGCGCTGGACGAGGCGACGCGCGCGCTCGACAACGGCGCGCAGGGCATCGTCGTCCCGCACGTGGACATCGCCGAGCGCGCCCGCGCCGTCGTGAACGCGCTGCGCTTCGCCCCGCGCGGCAGCCGGTCCTGGGGCGGCGGCAGCGCCACCTGGAACCTGCGCCCGCCGCCGATGGGCGAGGCAATGGAGGAGGCGGACAACGAGCTCCTTGTCGCCGTCATGATCGAGACGCCCGAGGCCGTCGCCAACGCGGGGGCGATCGCCGCAGTCCCGGGCATCGACGCGCTGCTCGTCGGCTCGTCCGATCTCAGCATCGGGATGGGCATTCCCGGCCAGTTCGCCCACCCGCGAATCCGCGAGGCCTATGCGACGCTTGCCAAAGCGTGCGAGCAGCATGGCAAGGCGCTTGGGCTCGGCGGCATCTACGACGACGTGATCGCCCCGGAATACATCCGCGCCGGCTGCCGCTTCATTCTCGCCGCGGCCGACCAGGGGCTGTTCCTCAATGCCGCCAGCGCCCGGAGCAAGTTCCTTCGTGACGTGTGAGCGTCACGCGGGATAGGTCACCAGCAGCGGCCGCGATCGCCACAGCATCGCGGCCGCCACCGCGGCCAGCACCACGCTCCCGGCCGCGATCGTCCACGCCACGCCCATCGCCGAGAACGCCCATGGCGCGAGCAGCAGGGTGACGAGCAGGCCAAGATTGTTCACCACCATATAGGCGCGCACCGCCGCCGCCAGCTCGTGCCGCTCCAGCACGATTTGGCGCATGGTTGCGAAGGTGATGTCCTGCATCGGCCCGCCGATCGAGGAACACGCGGCCAGCAGCGGGATCAGCCAGGCGTGCCACGAAACGGGCAGCATCCCGGCGAAACCGATCAGCGCCATGAAGCCACCGAGCACGATGTTGCCGCCGAAGATCATCGCCGCCGGCCGCCGCGACAGCGGGCGCGAACCGATCACCAGCGTCCCCGCGAGATTGGCTGCCCCATAGGCCGAGATCACGGTGGCATAGGCGGAGAGCGGCGCTCCGTCCTGGCGCAGCAGCAGCGGTATGGCGACGAAATAGACACCGTACCACACCCCGTTGATCAGCCCCGCGGTGAACAGAAGCTTGCGGAACACCGGGATGCGCAGCATGGCGCGGAACCCGTGCCCGAGCTCCGTGACCAGCCGCCCGCGCGGCGGCAGCACGTGCTGTACATTGCGGTATCGCATCGTTCCCAGCGCCGCGGCGGCGGAGGCGAGGAAGCTCAGCGCATCGAGCGTTACGAAGTGTACCAGCGGAATCGCCGCCGCGAGCAGCCCGATGATCCCGGGCCCCAGCAACCGCGCGATCCGCTCCGTGGTGTCGAGCAGCGCGTTCACCGCCGGCAGCGAGGCGGGGCTGGACGCAAGCGAGGGCAGGGAGGCCTGCAGCGCCGGGCGGAAGAACGCATAGGCCACGCCCAGCACCACCACCGTCGCGATCAGCATCGTCCCGCTCGGCGCGCCGGCATGCAGCCAGAGCAGCACGACGACGACCAGCATCGCTGCCCGCGTCACGTCCGCCGTGATCATCGCCCCGCGCGGCGCCACCCGGTCCGCGAACGGGCCCGCCAGGAGCGCGAC
>JAJYFW010000509.1 GCA_021785335.1 Pseudomonadota bacterium | reverse complement strand
GCGCAGCAGGCGGGGTTCAAGCTTCGGAATCATACCAACCGGTCGAGACGCGTCAGCATTTCGACGGGTCGGTATCAGGCGCACGGATCAGATAGCCCGCGCCGCGGATCGTGTGGATCAGCTCGGGGTCGGCGCCGCGATCGATCTTGCCACGCAGGCGGGAGATGTGCGTCTCCACGATGTTGGTGCGCGGATCGAAATGGAAATCCCACACCTGCTCCAGCAGCATGGTGCGGGTGACGACCTCCCCGGCGTGGCGCATCAGCACTTCCAGGATCTGGAACTCGCGCGGCTGCAGCACCACCGGGATGCCCCCGCGCGTCACCGCGCGGCGGCGCGGATCGAGTTCCAGATCGGCCACGCGCAGCACCGAAGGCGGCGCGGCCAGCGGCGGACGACGGGCGAGCGCGTGCAGCCGGGCGAGCAGTTCGGAAAACGCGAAGGGCTTGACCAGGTAGTCGTCGCCGCCGGCGTCGAGCCCCGCCACCCGGTCGTCGATCCCGCCGAGCGCGGTCAGGAACAGAGCCGGCGTCTTCACCCCGGCGGCGCGGAGCGTGCGGACCAGCGACAGGCCATCGAGCCCCGGCAGCATCCGATCGACCACCAGCGCGTCGTAGCCGGGGTCCTCGGCCAGGAACAGCCCGTCGCGCCCGGTCGGGGCGTGATCGACCACGTGGCCATGCTCGCGCAACCCCCGCAGCAGGTAGGCGGCGGTGGCCGCGTCGTCCTCGATCACCAGCAGCTTCATCGCCATTTCCTTGCCGAGATGGGCTCCCCCGCCCGTGACGGGAGGGGGAGCCCGGTCCGCGGATCAGTCCTCGTGCTCGCCCTGGCCCTCCTGGTCCTCGCCGCCGGCATGGGTGCCGACCACCGCGCCGGTGGCGGGATCGATCAGCACGGTCTGCACCCCCTGGCTGCCGGCCACCTCCACCGAAATGCGCGCCGTGCCGTTCTGGTTGTCCACCCCGGCATCGAAGGCCTTGCCCTTGGCGTGCTGCTCGGCCGTGGTGATCGCCTGGGCGAGCGAGACCTTGGCCGCCGCCATCGTCGCGGCGTCGCTCTGGTCCTGGTTGTCCTTGGCCATCGCCGCGCCGGACAGACCGAGCACCAGAAGCCCGGCCAGCGCCGGCAAGGCGATCCGCGGGCGGAAGCGTCGTGTCGTCGTCATACGTGTTCTCCGATCGTTCGCGGCCGGCCCGTCGCCGTCCGCTGGCGCCACCTTCGCCCGCGACAGGTGGGGATCACTGGGAGCCGAGCCTACGGTTTGGCAATCCGCAAGCCAGCGCCCGCCCGCCCTCCCCTTGCGGCGCGGGGGAGGCTGTGGTGTTAGTGGTAGATCAATATTGAGGGCCCGCGTCTGATGGCGTCCACGTTCGATACCGTTGCCGATATCATCTCGGAGACCTGCGACATCCCGCGGGATACGATCACGCCGGAAAGCCACGCGATCAACGATCTCGGCATCGACAGCCTGGATTTCCTCGATGTCGCCTTTGCCATCGACAAGGCGTTCGGCATCAAGATGCCGCTCGAGCAGTGGACCGCCGAGGTGAACGAGGGCAAGGCCACGACCGACCAGTATTTCGTGCTGAAGGGCCTGTGCGCCCAGATCGACGCGCTGGTGGCGGCGAAGGCCGCCTGACCGCGCCCGTCCGCATGCCCGCGCCGCGCGCCCCGCGCACGCTCTCCCCAACAAGCCTCGCCGGCGGCGGTCCGCAAGCGCCCGCGCTGCCCCGGCGGTAGAACGGCGGCCCATGCGCCTCGAATACTTCCAGATGGTCGATCGGGTGACGCTGCTGGACCCGGCGGCGGGGGTGGTGCGCGCCGCGTGCCGCGTCCCCGAAGCCAGCCCGGTGTTCGAGGGGCATTTCCCCGGCCACCCGATCCTGCCCGGCGTGCTGATGATCGAGACGCTGGCCCAGACCGGCGGCTGGCTCCTGCTGGCCAACCAGCGCTTCGCCCGCATGGTCTTCCTCGCCCAGGTGCGGGAGGCCAAGCTGCGCGCCTTCGTCGCCCCCGGCACGGCGCTGGAGGCCGAGGCCAGGCTGCTGCACGACGGCTCCGGCTATGCCGTGATGAGCGGGCGGCTCTCCGCCGGCGGGCGGGCGGTGGCGGAAGCCGAACTCACCTATCGCACCGCCCCCTTTCCCACCCCGGCGCTGCGCGAACAGATGCTGGCGACGGCGCGGCGGGTGGGCGTTGCGGAGGAGTGGCTCGATGGCGCATGAACGCGACGCCCTGATCACCGGGATCGGCCTCGTCTCCTCGCTCGGCGAAGGTCCCGCGGCCCATTGGGCGGCCCTCACCGACCCGGCCGGGTTCCGCCCCGTCCTCGACGTCACGAGCTTCCCGCCCTGGACGCTGCATCCGGCGCCGCCGCTGGAACTCGACCGGCAGATCCCCAAGCGCGGCGACCAGCGGCAGATGGAACCCTGGCAGCGGCTGGGCACCTACGCCGCCGGCCTGGCGCTGGACGCCGCCGGGGTCAAGGGCCAGCCGGCGCTGCTGGAACGCATGGAGATGATCGTCGCCGCCGGCGGCGGGGAGCGCGACCCGGCCGCCGACGCGGGCATCCTCACCGACCTGCCGCACGCCGAAAACCCCGAGGCGCTGCTGAACCAGCGGCTGCTCTCCGACCTCCGCCCCACGCTGTTCCTGGCCCAGCTGTCCAACCTGC
>JAJYFW010000508.1 GCA_021785335.1 Pseudomonadota bacterium | reverse complement strand
ATGCGGTTGCCAGCGGGCGGGCGTCCTCTCCCGCGCGCCGGCGTGCTATACGCGCGCCATGGCGACCGACGTCCACGCGGCGGCGCAGTTCTACGCGACGCGCGGTGGCGCGATCGCGGCGCGACTGCTGCGCGAGCGGCTGGCGGCGACCTGGCCCGATCTCGGCGGCCAGTCCCTGCTCGGCCTCGGCTACACGCTGCCGTACCTGCGCATCTGGCGCGGCGGCACGGGGCGGATCGTCGCCGTCATCCCGGCGCAGCTCGGCGCCGCGCGCTGGCCGCCGGACGGGCCCAGCCTCACCTGCGTCGCGGAGGAGGACGCGCTGCCCTTCCCCGATCTCTGCTTCGACCGGGTGCTGATGGTGCACGGGATCGAGTCGGCGGAGAACGCGCGGGCGATGCTGCGCGAGGTCTGGCGCGTGCTGAAGGACGACGGGCGGCTTCTGGTCGTCGCCCCCAACCGCAGCGGCATATGGGCGCACGCGGAGAGCACGCCGTTCGGCCAGGGCCAGCCCTATTCGCCAGGGCAGATCGGCCGGCTCCTTGCGCGCTCGCTGTTCCGTGTCGAGCGGCGGGAGACGGCGCTGTTCGTGCCGCCGATGCAGTCGCGCCTGGTGCTGCGGGGCGCGAGACTGTGGGAGCGCGGCGGCCGCGCCGCGCCGCGGCTCGCCGGCGTCACGATCACCGAGGCGACGAAGGACCTCTACGGCGCGATTCCCGCGGGGGCGAAGCCGAAGCGCCGGCGCGTGCTGGCGCCGGCGGTGTAGGGGCGGGCGGTGTAGGGGCGGCCGCGCCTACGCCTTGCGCAGCCGGAACAGCGCCTGTTCGCCGAAAACATTCGCAAGGCCCGGAGAGCGCCGCCACGGCGAGCGCTGACCGGCCTCGTCCACCGCCAGCCACTGCTCGATGACGTATCCGTCCTGCTCGCACAGCGCCATGAAGTCGCGGATGGTGCAGGGGTGGATGTTCGGCGTCTCGTACCAGGCGCGCGACCACACGCTCGTCATCGGCATGCGCCCGGTAACAAGCAGCTGCAAGCGCACCAGCCAGTGGCCGAAATTGGGGAAGCTCACGATCGCCCGCGTGCCGATGCGCAGCATCTGGCGCAGCACCTCGCGCGGCCGTTCCACGGCCTGGAGCGTGCGGCTCAGCACCACGAAGTCGAAGGCGCCGTCGGGATATTCCGCGAGGTCGTGGTCGGCGTCGCCGTGCATCACCGGCAGGCCGTGCGCCACCGAGCGCGTCACCTCCGCCATGTCGATCTCGATGCCGCGCGCGTCGCAGCCCTTGGTGCGGAACAGCGTCTCGATCAGGCTGCCGTCGCCCGAGCCGATGTCGAGCACGCGCGAGCCGGGCTCGATCATCTCCGCGATCAGCCGCAGGTCGAGGCGCATGTTCTTGGCCACGAACTTGATGGGCTCGGGCGTCGGCCGGCTGATTTCGTTCATCGCCCCAACCCTGTCATCGCCCTATGCCCGCCCGTTCCGCGCAGCCGGCGAGGAAGCCCGCCAGCGCGCGGTGGAAATCCGGTTCGTCGAGCAGGAAAGCGTCGTGGCCCTTGTCGGTCGGGATCTCGACGAAGCTCACGTTGGCCGCGGCGCGGTTGAGGGCGCGCACCAGGGCCCGGCTCTCGCGCGTGGGGAACAGCCAGTCGCTGGAAAAACTCACCACGCAGAACCGGGCTTTCGTTCCAGCGAAGGCGGCGGCGAGGTCGTCGCCGTGGTCCGCCGCGAGGTCGAAATAATCCATCGCGCGGGTGATGGTCAGGTACGAATTGGCATCGAAGCGGCGGACGAAGGTGCTGCCCTGGTGGCGGAGGTAGGATTCCACCTGGAACATGTCGCCAAAGATCGACAGCCCCCCGTTCTGCAGCCGCCGGCCGAACTTCCGCGCCAGCGCCTCCTCCGAGAGGTAGGTGATG
Organism: Pseudomonadota bacterium; assembly: GCA_021785335.1. The sequence goes on along the minus strand of JAJYFW010000508.1, from coordinate 767 downwards.
TGGGCGGCCATGCGCGCCACCGCGAGCCCGCGCGCGGGGATGGTGCCATGCTCGTGGTAGCGCCCGCCGTGGTACTCGGGGTCGGCGAAGATCGCCTGGCGGCCGACCTCGTGGAAGGCGATGTTCTGTGCCGAATGGTGCGAGGCCGTGGCGATCGGCACCGCGGCGAACAGGGCGTCGGGATAGGTCGAGGCCCATTCCAGCACCTGCATTCCGCCCATCGAGCCGCCGATCACGGCGAACAGCCGCCGGATGCCGAGATGCTCCACCAGGCGCTTCTGCGCGCGCACCATGTCGCGGATGGTCACCGGCGGGAAATCCGTTCCCCAACGCGAACCGTCCGGGCGCAGGCTGCGCGGCCCGGTGCTGCCCATGCAGCCGCCGAGCACGTTGGCGCAGATCACGAAGTATCTGTCCGTGTCCACCGGACGTCCGGGGCCGACCACCTGCGTCCACCAGCCCTCCTTGCCCGTGACGGGCGAGGGTTCCGCGACGTACTGGTCGCCGGTGAGCGCATGACAGACCAGCACCGCGTTCGCGCGCGCCGCGTCCAGCGTGCCGTAGGTGCGGTAGGCGACGGTGAGTTCCGGCAGCGTCGTGCCGCAGTCGAGCCCGAAACCGTCCGCGAAGCGGACGTTCTGGTGTTCGGCCTCGGGCAGGTCCGGCAGGTCCATGGCAGCTCCGCGCGGGATATGCGCAGACGCGGGATATGCGCAGATGAGGCCCACGTTGCAACCGCGCGTTGGTGGCATGCTTCCGCCGCTTCG
>JAJYFW010000029.1:9150-10495 GCA_021785335.1 Pseudomonadota bacterium | reverse complement strand
ACGGCGCCTACGATGTGCACGACGACGCTATCCTCGCCGCCCTCGATGTCGTGCTGCATGGCACGGGCCAAAACGGTGAGCCAATGGCCGAGCGCGCGCACCTCCATGTGCAGGGATGGGCCATCGGTCGCACCATTTTTGCGTCTGGCATTGACCTCGCTGACGACACGCGCCGGGTTCGAGTTTGCCTGGATCAGCGCCGCGCAAGTCCGGCGGGTCCGGGCGCGCCCTCGTCGATCCCTCCGGTCGAGCCGGAGAGCAAGCCGACCGCAACTTGGTCGCCGGATACCGTCGAAAAGTTCGGAGCCGGGACCGCGCGACCTGAAGCCGTGCCAGTGTCGGATGTCGCGTTAGCCGGTGCACCGGGCCACCGTGACCACAAGTAGCAAGACGTCACGCAGGTCGGACCGCGCGCATGGCGCGATGAGCGTCCGCGGCTTTCGTGCGGAGCGTTCCTTCCAATCGGCCAACGTCGCCGAGATCGCGAATGACGAGGACGAGAATGGTCCGGATGAAAGCGTGTTCAGCCGGCTGCCCCTGCGCACGGCGTTTCCTTTGATCGTGGTCTTGTCGCTTGCATCCCGGGCTATCCTGCTCACCGCAGCTCTTTGGCTCGATCGCATCGCGGGCTGAGAACATGCGAGTTCACGGTCATACATTTTCTTGACACCGTGCGGCACGCAAGCGCGACGTCCGCGTCGAAGCCTGAACACTCCGAGATGCGATAGCGGCCCGCGCCGTCATTGCGGAAGCCGCAACGAAATCCTCCGAGGGGGGCATATATATCCTGGGCGCGAGCCTGAAGGCACGCCGGCCCGATGATCGCCGGGTGTTCAACCCCGGGGGCCAGCGGCTTGAACACCGGCAGCTCCCGCAACCCGAGCGATAGGAGACCGGGATGCAAACCGCACGAGCCAACAAAGCCGCCTGCCAGCAAGCGGACGCTTCCGCCACGCGAACGCCTTCCGATACCAGCCCGGCGGGCCGTTTGCGCGAGGCTGAGGTGGCGTGATCCGCCTGCGCGATGCGCTGATCGCAAGCAGGCTTATCGTCGCGCCCGTATGGACGCCGTGGTCCTTGGGTCCGCCGCTGCGGTCCTCGGCGTCTTGGAGGATATTCGCAGCATCCTGAAGGACGTGCGGAAAGGCCCGGAACACACCCACGCCCAGCTTCGTGACGGCCCTGCAGTCGCGACCCCCAGCGACGCGGAGGCAGGCGACGCGGAGGCAGGCGCCGGCGCGGCGGACGCCGATGGATGGGTGAAACTTGGCCCAAATCGGTACGGCCCGCGGAGCGAAGCCGGACGCTCGTAGCAGCGCGACATAGCGAGGCGCGGCATTGAGAC
>JAJYFW010000029.1:0-9140 GCA_021785335.1 Pseudomonadota bacterium | reverse complement strand
GGTCCGGGATGGTGGCGGGAGAACGGAAGGTGGTGGCTCCCGGAGTAGGACTCGAACCTACGACCGAGCGGTTAACAGCCGCTTGCTCTACCAGCTGAGCTATCCGGGATCACCCCGCGGCGAACGCTCTGCGCTCGCGCGAGCCGGCCTATAGCCTCGCCTCGGTGCGGATGCAAACCCCTTCATCTTGGCAGGAAAGGCGTGTGTGTTAGGAAGGGGTGTCCCGCGAGGGATCAGGGCGAGAGTGGCGGAACGGTAGACGCAGTCGACTCAAAATCGACCGCCCTCTGGGCATGGGGGTTCGAATCCCCCCTCTCGCACCATTCCGCGACCGGTAGAAACCGGTTGTAAGCCGACGCGGATCTGGCTAACATTTTCTCCATCTTCCGCTGCCCCCAGGGCGCTCCCGCCGGCATTCGCTGGCCGTGGCGCCGGGCACCCTCCGGGTCGCGATTCGTCGCCGTGCCGTTCGGTTCAGCGTAGCTGCCATAAGGTACAAAAACGGGGGCGGAGATGGGAGTGGGACCCGAGGAAGAAACCGTTCGCATGCCGCCGGGCAGCGGCTTTGCCGAGGCCCGGAGCGCCGTGCGCCACCATTACCCGCTGGCCGTCCGCAGCGCCTCGCTCGCGACCGCGTTCGGGCTCCTGATGCGCACGCTGCCGTACGCGCTCGCCCGGTTCGGCATCATGCTCGCCGCCACCGTCGCCACGATCATCTGGATCGTCATCGTGTTCGGCGGCGCCGCCTTCCTCGGCACCCACATCGCGCATGTCTTCGGCTGGCTCTGGTTCATCCTCTGCCTCCTGGCGACCGGCTTCTTCTGGTCCGGCATCCTGCGCTACCTGCTGCACCTGGTCGCGGCGGGGCACACCGCGGTGCTCACCGACCTCATCACCAAGGGTTCGGTCGGCAACGGCAACGAGGGCATGTTCGCCTACGGCGTGCGCGTGGTGCGGGAGAGGTTCATCCAGATCAACCTGCTCTACGCGATGAAGGGCATGGTCCGCGCCGTGGTCGCGGCCTTTCACCGCACGCTCGATTTCATCGCCGGCATGCTGCCCATCCCCGGGCTCGACAGCCTGGCGAAGCTCGTCGACATCGTGCTGCGCGCGGCAACCCGCTACCTGGACGAGATGATCCTCTCCTACACGCTCGCCCGCGGCGATAATCCGTGGACCTGCGCGCGCGAGGGGCTCGTCTATTACGCGCAGAATGCCAAGCCGATCCTGATGACTGCGGTGCGCATCGCGATCCTGGAGCGGGTGCTCACGGTCGTGATGTGGCTGCTGCTGCTCGCACCGGCGGGACTCATCACGGTGATGCTGCCCGCCTCGGCGCGCGAGTCCGGCGGGCTGATCACCATCCTCATCGCCATCCTGCTCGCCGGTTCCCTGCGCGCCGCCTTCGTCAAGCCGCTGTTCCTCATCATCGTCATGGTCCGCTACCACGCGCTGATCGAGAACCAGCCGATCCAGGCGGAATGGGACCAGAAGCTCGCAGAGATATCGGCCAAGTTCCGCGAGTTCGGCGAGCGGGCCGCGGGAGCGGTCCGGGCCGGCCCGTCCCCGGTCTGGTCCTGGCCCGGCGCGCGCGCGTGAGGCATGACGACGGAGAGGGACCGGTGATGCCAAGGCAAGGAGCGACAGTCGCTCCGGGCGCGACCCGTTCGCGGACGCGCGTCGTCGCGCGCACCGCGATGTCGCTGTTCGTTTCGTCCACGCTGCTGACGGGCTGCGCGCCGGGGCAGTTCTCGACACAGGCGAGCCGTATCGGGCCCGACGACGGAACCGATTCCTGCCGCCCCTATCTCGTGGCCCTGGATTCCACCGGCAATTATTTCGGCGCGGATATCCTGACCGGTGCCGCCGCGGGTGCCGCGGGCGGCGCCGCCCTCGGCGCCATCTTCGGCCAGAACCTCAGGTCCGCGCTCATCGGCGCGGCGGCAGGCGCGGCGACGGGGGCTGCGGCCGGCTACTGGGTGGCGCTGCAGAAGCAGAGCCAGGACCAGGCGGTGCTGGCCAGTCGTGTCAGCAGCGACATCAGCCGCGACAACGTCCAGATCGACAAGACGCAGGAGGCGTTCAACCAGCTCACCGATTGCCGCGTGCGCCAGGCCAACGCGATCCGCGAGGCCTACCAGGCGCACCGCATCGACCGTCCCACCGCCGTCGCCCAGCTCCTCGTGGTCAAGCAGCGCGCCATGCACGACGCCGAGGTGGGGCAGAAGATCGAGGGCCAGATCCAGGACCGCAGCGCGCAGTTCCAGGACGCGGCGGACCATCTTTCGCCCGGCACCAGCACGGCCGTCGCCACAGCCGACACGCCGCCGCCCAGCCGCCCCGCCACGGTGGCCCGCGCCGCGCCCCTGAAGCTGCGCCCCGATCCCGCGGCGCCGGACGTGACAAGCCTCGCCCCCGGCGACAAGGTGACGGTGACGCGTGGCCGCGGCAGCTATGCGCTGATCGAGACGGGCAGCGGCGAGCGCGGCTACACCCCGTTCGCCGATCTCGCGGGTCCCGGCGCCAACGCGTCCGCGGAGGCCGCGCCGCAGGTCACCGGCGGCGGCGACGTGCGTACGCTCGCCGGCAGCAACGCCGCGCGGCGGGACCAGTTCGCCGAGAGCGTCGCCGTGTCGAGGCAGGAGGCAGCGACCGGCTTCGATCTTTCCGGCTAGGCATGCGCCTCCCGTCGTTCCTGCTTGGCGCCGCCCTGCTCGGCGCCTTCATTGCGGTGGGCGGCGTGGCGCGTGCAGGCAGGCCCCCCTCCACGCCATTCCTGCGCATCGAGGCGGGCGGCCATGCCGGCGCGGTGCCCCGGCTCTCGGTCGACGCCGCCGGCACGCTCATGGCCTCCGCCGGCTACGACAAGACCGTGCGGCTGTGGTCCCTGCCGGACGGGCGCGAACTGGCGGTGCTGCGCCTGCCCATCGGCGCCGGCCACGAGGGCGAGGTCTACGCGGTCGCGATCACGCCGGACGGCAGGCGCGTCTTCGCGGCCGGTGCCACCGGCGGCAGCTGGGACGGCAGCTTCAGCATCGATCTGTTCGATGTGGCAACGGCGCGCATGATCGGGCGCCTTCCCGACCTGCGGTCGCCGGTCGAGGATCTCGCGGTGTCGCGCGACGGCGCGCTGCTGGCGGCAGGGCTCGCCAAGGGCGGCGTGCGCGTGTGGAATGCGCATAACGGCAAGCCGGTCTTCGCCGACGCTGCCTATCGCGGCCCGGTGCGGCGTCTCGTCTTCGGCCGCGACAACACGCTCTACACCACCGCGGCCGACGGCTTCGTGCGGCACTACGACGCGGCGGGAAGGACTGTCGCGCGCGTCGCGCTGCCAGGCGGCCTGCGCCCCTGGGGGCTCGCGGTCTCGCCGGATGGCGGGCTCGTCGCCGTCACCGCCGAAAGCCGCGACCGCGCCGGACGGCTGCTGGTCGAGGTGCTGTCCGCCGGACGCCTTGCGCATGTGTTCACGCCGGACACGGCGGGACTTCCTGGCGAAGGGCTGCTCGCCGTCGCGTGGGCCGCCGATGCCGATGGCGGCACCAGGCTGCTCGCCGGCGGCTACGCGCACGGACATGACGGCTACATCATCCGTGCCTGGGGCGACTACGGCCTCGGCGCCGCCACCGACGCCGCCGTCGCCGGCGACACGGTACGCGACATCGAGCCGGTCGCGGGCGGCGGCGCCGTGTTCGCGACCGAGGATCCCGGCTGGGGCAGGCTCGCGCCGGACGGCACCATCGCGCTCCGTCCGCACCCGCCGATCGCGGACCTGCGGCCCTCGCGCGGGGTGCTGGCGGTCTCGCGGGACGGCATGACGATCGGATTCGCGACTCCTGCCGGACCCGAAATTTTCTCCGCCACGCGGCGCAGCCTGGCCCCCGGCGCCGACGGGGCGCTGCAGCCCGCGCGCACGGCGGCGCCGCGCCTCGCGCTCGCCGGCTGGAAGGACAGCGACGCGCCGACGCTGAACGGCAGGCGCCTCGCGCTCGAGCCCGGCAACTACGCGCGCAGCGCCGCCATCGCGCCGGACGCGCGCACACTCGTGCTCGGCACCGACACATCGCTCAGGCTGTACGGCGCGGACGGCACGCTGCTCGCCACCGCGCCGCTGCCCGCGGCCGCCTGGGCGGTCGCCTATGCCGGCGACGGCAGGACGATCGTCGCGGCGCTGCTCGACGGCACGCTGCGCTGGTTCGGCTCCACCGACGGGCTGATCCCGCGCGGCGCCGTGTTCCTCGATGCCGATCTCGTGCGCTGGGTGATGTTCACGCCGGAAGGGCTGTTCGACGACTCCGATCGCGGCGGCGCCGACCTCGTGGGCCTGCAACTCGACCGCGCGGCCAACCAGGCGCCGCTCTGGCTCAGCTTCAGCCAGGCCTACCGCGCGCTCTACGCGCCGGCGGCGGTGCGCGCGCGGCTGCAGGGCGATCCGGCGCCCGCGCGTGCGCGCCTCGCGCAACTCGGCGACCTCGCCAAGGCGCTCGCGGAGCAGCCGAGGGTCGCGATCCGTTCCGCCTGCGTGACGGCGGGCAAGGTGGGCGCCGGGCGTGGTATCGTCGCCGCAGGCCAGGCCTGCCATGGCATCGCGGTCGGCGGCGGCTCCGCCACGCTGCCCGACGGCGCGGGCTCGTTGCGGCTGACCCTCTCCGTCGCCGATCGCGGCCGCGGCCTCGGCCCGCTCGACGTGTTCGTCGACGGCCGCAACGCGCTGCGCGTGGACAAGCCCGAGGCCGGCGCGCCGTTCTCCCTCTCGGTGCCGCTCGATCCCGGCACGGACACGGTCTCGGTGCGCCAGTACGATGCCGGCGGCGTGATCTACGGCGAGAGCCCGGCGCTACGCCTGCAACCCGCTTCGGCGCGGGCGACGACGGGGAAGGGGAGGATGTTCATCCTCGCGATCGGCATCGACCACTACGCCAACCCGACGCTCATGCTGCACTTCGCGGATGCCGATGCCCGTACCTTCGAGCAAGTGGTCGAGAAGCGCGCCAGACCGCTCTTCGCCAGCGTGCACGCGACCCTGCTGCTCGACAAACAGGCGACGCGCGCGGGCATCCTTGCCGCCTTCGACCGGCTGGCCCACGAGGTGCGGCCCGAGGACACGTTCCTCTTCTACGTCGCGAGCCACGGCGTGCGCGACGAGGAAACCAACCGTTTCCTGCTGATCCCCGCCGACATGAACGACATCTCGACCTGGAAATCGATGGCCGCCCAGGCGATCGACGAGGGCACGCTGGTGGCGGCGCTGGCGCGCATCCGCGCGCGCGACGCGCTGCTGTTCGTCGATACCTGCCATTCCGGCAAGCTCACGCTCGACAACCTTGCCAATCTCGGCCACGAGACGGGCCGCTACCTGCTCACTGCCTCGACCTCGGTGCAGGAGGCGCTGGACAGCTACGACAACAGGAATGGCGTCTTCGTCTATGCGGTGCGCGAGGCGCTGGAGGGCAAGGCCGGCAAGGACGCGGCGGGCGACATCGGCGCGCTCACCCTCGGTGAATACGTCTCCCAGCGCGTGGGCGTCCTCGCCCGTCGCCGCGGCCACCGGCAGGACGCCGTGTTCCGCGCCGCCCAGACGGACCTGCACTCGTTCCCCATCGCCAAGGTAATTCCGGCGGGCCAGCAGGCGCCCTGACAGCACGGGACAAAGAAAAGCCCCGGAACACTGGCGGCGTTCCGGGGCGCGACGCACGACGTCGGGCGAGGCGAAGGTCAGGCGGGATGCGCTTCCGGCGGTGGCTCGGCGGCGCGGCGGCGCTCGGCCATGAAGGCGTCGAACTCCGCCTTGTCCTTGGCGAAGCGCAGGCGGTCGAGGAAGGCCGAGAATTCCTTCTGCTCCTCCTCCAACCGGCGCAGCGTCTCGGCGCGGTATTCGTCGAAGGCGCGGTTGCCGCTGCCCGTGGCCTGCGGCCCGCAGGAACCCTGCCAGCCGCCGAATTTCCAGGACATGCCGTGCTCGTCCCATTGCTGGCGAGCCTCGCGGAAAAAGGACCTGCGCATGCAGCGTCTCCCGATGGTGAATGCAAGAACGGCGAGGCCGACGGGCCACCAGATCATGAAGGCGAGGATGGTGAGCGCAATCGCGAGCAGGCGGTTGGAGCCGCCATACCGCCAGCCATGCCCCGCCCATCCCGGCGGTGCGTCATAGGGCCGCGACTGCGGTCCCTGGCCCCAGGGCCTGTCATTGGACTGGCGGGGTCCGTAGGCGGCGTAGCCGGACATGGTCCCTCCGGTGAATGTAAGACACATTTACTTTGGTGCGCCCGAGGCGTTCCGTCAAGGGGATTCAGCCGTCCAGCGTGGCCTCAGCCCCGCGCCGGTCCGCCCGCCAGCCCAAGTCCCTGCAGGTAAAGCAGAATCCCCGCCTCCAGCAGGTCTTCCGGCGGCATCGGCAACGGCCGTTTCCCGGCCTGGGCGCGCCCGAACAGCGAGGCAATCCCGTGCGCCAGCGCCCACACATGCAGCGCGACCATCAGCCCCGGCGGGCGCGGATCCAACTCCGCCACCAACTGGTCCGCCGCCTCGCGCAGCACCGCGAAGGCATTGTCGCGCGCCGTCGCGAGGCCAGGGTGGTCTGCGTTGGCGAGCCTGGTGTCGAACATCGCCGCGTAATGTTCCGGCCGCCCGCGGGCGAAGGCCAGATAGGCGCGCCCCATCGCCTCGAAGGCGCGCAGCTTCTCCGGCCGGCCGTGATTCCACGCGCCCGCCAGCGCCGCCGCGAGCATCGCGAAGCCGCGTGCCGCCACCTCGGCCAGCAGCGCGTCGCCGTCGCGGAAATGCCGGTACGGCGCGCCCGGCGAGACCCCGGCGCGGCGCGCTGCCTCGGCGATGGTGAACCCAGCGGCCCCCTTGGCGCCGATCAGCGCCAGCGCCGCCTCGACCAGCGCCTCGCGCAGGTTGCCGTGGTGGTAGCCGCGCCGCCCAGGAGGTTCGTCGTCGGTCGTTTCGTCGCTGTTCCAGCGCATGTGAAGCGCCTTTACATCAGCGCGCGGCGTCTGTCAGGGCCCGCAGGCGTCGCCTCGTTCCTGGAGCGCCGCGCCAGAATCCCGCAACCCGATCCCTGAGAGCGCCCAGCAGGCGGAACCGTTGGCGCCAGATGCAGCTCTCGCAACCGATGAAGCGCAGCGACGTCCGTTCCCCAGGCAGGGTGTCATCGGGAACCCGCGGGTCGTCGGGTCGTAATAGTCGGCAGGGTCGATCAGTTCGCTATTCGTCACCGGGCGCTTGGCGACATTCCCGCGGATCCTGCGCTGTTGCCGGCCGGCGACCGACCGGTCCGGGTTTTGCTGTGTCCTGACGGTCATGTTCACGTGGTGGACCTTGATGTCGTTGGTTGGGGGCCGCGATCCGGCAACGCAGGTGCAGCCGTCCATACGCACAGGTGACCATCATGTTGGAGCCGCCTTTTCCCGACGACACGACGAGCACGTTGTCGCGCATTAACGTGCGCGGATGCGCAACGAAGCCGTTGACGTCGGGAATCGCAGCCTTCCCCCGTAAAGCGCAGACCTTGTCGCGTGCGTCGAAAGCGCGCTCGCCCGTTCCGCCGAACGATCGATCGGGGAACCGGGCAAGACTTGCGCGGCGTTGCCCGCGGCAGCGCCTTCACGGGAGCCGAACCCGGGGGGAGCGGCGCTTCGCGGTCGCCGCACGGCGCAAGCCGACCGTCGCGGCTGGAAGGCGCAGCAAAAAGGGGAAGCCGGGTGGAGGTCCGGGCGTCCTCCGAACATCTCGATTTATAGCGTTATTTCAATATGATAATTCTTCGGTATGGCATCGACCCACACTTCAACCCGCACCGAAAACGCGCATGCCTGTGGACCACGGCAGAGAGGCCAGGGGTGGCAGACGTCCAGTGCTGTTGCCGTCCTATGGTCCCGGCGTTGGCGCGATCACCCGGCGCAGGGCATTCGCGAGCTCCTCCTCAAGCATGGCGACATTCTGCTCGCGGGGCCAGCCGGCGCGGGTCTCATATCGCGAGCTCGGGCGCCTGGCTCCGGCGAGCTCATAGCAACGGAGCCGCAGGGCGGCCGGCAGGTCACCGATTGTGACAAGGCCGAAGCCGGGAACGTGGATGAAATCAGGCGTGATGTCGTCGCTCATGGAGCCGCTCCTCGATCTGCGCCGCTGCGCTTGGCGGCGGGCGAATCGGCGCAGCTCTGTTTAGGCGGACCGGCTGGGCGGCGCTGTCAAGTGCGGCGGTTCGGCCGAGGGGAAGATCGAGGGCGCCCGCGGGGCCGTCAGCCTTCGGGTGCTCCGTCGAAATATCGAAGTAGCATGCTACCCGGCGCCCCCATGAAGTCACCAGTCGCCGTCGCGTCAATGCGTGGGTTATTGGACGCCGCATCGATTATCTCGCTGGTGTTCATGCGCAATGCGGCGGAGACTTCCAGGAGGGACAAGAACTTGGGCGACCCCTTCTGATCACGCGCCGCCTTGAGGTAGGTCTCAAGGCGCCTGCGCCTGCGGTTCCGAGCCACACGCTGGAGGGGGTAGGGCCCGACAACGAACGCAACCGTGATTACGGCAGCGACCTCGGCCACGATCTGAAGCCACGCGGGATTGGCTAATAGGGATCTGGTCATCGGGATTCCTCGGAGGGTGATCGGGCCAGTGTACCTACGCCGTCGCCGCGCGACGACGCCGAACAGGCGCGCCTATGGGAGATCGCGGAGAACCTGCACCGCGCCGACCTGAGCGTGCAGGAGCGCGCCGAGCACATCGCCGAGTGGGTGCGGATCACGGGGGAAAGAGAAACGGCGCAAGTTGCGCCGAAACTCTCGTCGCGTGGTCGCGTTGGCGAGGGGCGTCCAACCGGCGGCATCAACGCCGCCGTGCGCGAACTCGGCATCGACCGCACCGAGGCGCAGCGGGCGATGGGGAACGCCCGCAGTCAGCCTGGCATGAGGCGGCGAGGCGGTCCCAGGCGCCCCCGATCATCGCCCCCAGGATGGAACCGGGCGAGGAAGGCGCTGGTCTGCCGCAGCTGCGCCACGGCCCGCATGACGGCCGCCACGAGGTCTGGGGGCGCGGCGTCGGCCGCCTGCACGTCGCCCGCGCGGATGGCCTCGAGGAGGCTCGCACGCGCGATCGCCTTGCGGGTCTGCATCGTCCACGCGGGGGCCGCAGCAGCAGCAAAG
>JAJYFW010000028.1 GCA_021785335.1 Pseudomonadota bacterium | reverse complement strand
GCGATGCCGTTCGCCTGCATCCTGGTGGCCTTCGGCGTGGGCGCGGCGAACCCGCTTTCGTTTGGCGGGCGGGCGGCGGGGTTTGACCCGGCGCATCCGGGGGTCGCGGGCGCGGCGCGCCACCCGCTGCTGGCGGCGCTGGCACTCTGGGGCGCGGTGCACGCGGCGGCGAACGGGGACCTCGCGCACGTGCTGCTGTTCGGCGGCTTCGCGGCCTTCGCGATCATGGGCATGCGCGCGGTGGACGGGCGGCGGCGGCGCGCGCTCGGCGCGGCGGAATGGGCGCGCCTGGCCGCGAACACCTCGAACTGGCCGCTCCTGGCGCTGCTTACGGGGCGGTGGCGGCCGCGGCCCGGGCGGGGCGACGCGGCACGGCTCGCAGGTGGGCTCCTGCTGTGGCTGGCGCTGCTGGCGCTGCATCCGCTGGTGATCGGGGTGTCGCCGCTGCCGCCGGGGTTGTAGGACATTCCGAAGATAAAATAGGAAATACCTTGACTCGGGGCCCGGTTCCGGCCTAAGGGATTTGCGGGGTGGCGAACTGCGCCCAGCGGCCGGCGCCGCCCTGCTCCACAATCACAGGACATCAGCGATGACACGACGCGACCCCAAGGACGCGCCGCGCGAACGCGCGCGCATGCCGCAAACCCTGGCTGCCAGGGCCGGCGAGCAGGCCATCCGCCTCGCCGCCGAGGGCCATGCGGTCTTCCCCTGCCGCGCCGACAAGGCGCCCTGTTCCCCGCGCGGCTTCTATGACGCCAGCAGCGACCCCGGCGTGGTGGCCGCGCTGTGGCGGCGCCATCCCGGCAAGCTGGTCGGCGTCGCGACCGGGGAGGCGAGCGGCATCGCGGTGCTCGACCTCGACGCGCGCCACGACGGCGCCGCCTGGTTCGAGGCGTATCGCGGGCTGCTGCCGCGCACCCGCGCGCACCGCACGCGCTCCGGCGGGCTGCACCTGGTGTTCCGCAACCGCGCGGGGCTGCGCTGCTCCGCCTCGCGCATCGCCCCCGGCGTCGATGTGCGGGCGGAGGGCGGCTACGTCGTCTGGTGGCCGGCGGCGGGGCTCGCGGTGCTGGACGAGGCAGGGCCGGCGGAGTGGCCGGACTGGCTCGCGGCGCTTGCGATGCCGCCCGCGCCGCCGCCCGCGGCGCCGGCGCCGTTCCGCCATGTCGGGCGGTATGCCGAGGCGGCGCTGCGCCGGGCGGCGGCGCGCGTGGTGGAGACGGCGGAGGGCGGGCGCAACACCGCGCTCAACGCCGAGACCTATTCGCTGATGCGCCTCGCGCGGGAGGGGCTGGTGGGCGCCGGCGAGATCGCGGCGGCGATGGCGGCGGCGGGGCTCGCGGCCGGGCTCGGGCGGCGCGAGGTGGAGCGGACGGTGGCGAGCGCGATGCGCGCGGGGGGCGTGCGATGAGCGACGACGCACGGCCGGCGATGCGCGCGGCGACGGCGTGGCGGCCGCCGCTGGTGCTGATCTCGGTGGAGGAGCTGCTGGCGACCGAGTTCCCGCCGCGCGAGATGGTGCTCGCGCCCTGGCTGCCGACGAAGGGGCTGGCGATGATCTACGGCAGGCGGGGGCTGGGGAAGACGCACGTGGCGCTGGGCATCGCCTGGGCGGTTGCGACCGGCGGCGGCTTCCTGCGCTGGACGGCGCCGAAGCCGCGGCGGGTGGTGATCCTGGACGGGGAGATGCCGGGCGAGACGCTGAAGACGCGGCTCGCGGAGATCTCGGCCAGGGCCGGGGTGGCGGTGCCGGAAGGGTTCATCCGCCTCGCCGCGGCGGATTTGCAGCAGCGCTCCCTCAACCTCGCGGCGGAGGCCGACCAGCGGGAGCTGGAGCCGCATCTCGAGGGCGCGGACCTGGTGATCGTGGACAATATCTCGACGCTCGCGGCGTACGGGCGGGAGAACGAGGCGGAGTCCTGGCTGCCGGTGCAGACCTGGGCGCTCGCGCAGCGGCGGGCGGGGCGGACGGTGCTGTTCCTCCACCACGCCGGCAAGGGCGGCGCGCAACGCGGCACCAGCCGGCGCGAGGACGTGCTGGACACGGTGATCGCGCTGCGCGAGCCGCCTGACTACCAGCAGACCGAGGGCGCGCGCTTCGCGGTGCATTTCGAGAAGGCGCGGGGCTTCCACGGCCGTGCCGCGGAACCGTTCGAGGCGGCGCTGACGCAGGCCGGGTGGGTGACGCGCGACGCCGTGGACGCGGAGGCGGAACGCGTGCTGGCGCTGCGCGCGGAGGGGCTTTCCCTGAGCGAGATCGCGGAGGAGACCTCGATCTCGCGCAGCCGCGTGCACCGGTTGCTGCGCGCTGCCGAGGGCGAGCCGCCGCGGGCGCCGCCGGCTGCCGGGGCGTCCGAGTGGCCCGGCGACGGGGCGTTTCACCGTCCCAGAACGGGGGTTTGGGACGGTGGGATGATACGGTAGCGGAACGTCCCATCATCCCAGGGTGGGGGTCTGGGACGGTGGGACGATGCGAGGATGGAACGAAGGGCGGGGCGGGGCCCCCAGGGGAAAACCCCGCCACCGGAAAAACCCCGCCGCCCCGGGCCCGGGGCCTGGAACGGCGGGATCGCGCGTCGGCGCAGCCGCCCGCGGCGGCAGGTCAGGGCCGGGGGATCAGCCCGGGGGGGTCAGGCCCTGGCGCGCCGGCGCGACCAGGCGATGCCGAGCCCGAGGAGGCCGACGCCCAGCACCGCGAAGCTCGCGGGTTCCGGAACCTCGTCCACGCGGACGACCAGGTCCTGGAAGTCCTTGTCGCTGGTGGAGGCGCCGTCGCTGAGGCCGAGATACACGCTGGTGCCGGCCGCCGAGGCGGTGGACGCCGTGCTGTTCGTCATTGAGGCGAGGAAGCCGAGGCCGTTGCTATAGGTCTGGCCGTTGGTGACGGTCTTCGGCCACGGCGAACTGCCCGTGGTGTTCGCCGTGAAGGTGAACGGGATCTGGGTGTTCGCGGCGAAATTGCAGGTGAAGCTCGTACCGACCGTTGTCGTCTGGTTGACGAACGTCACGCCACAGCCGCTCACCGAGAACGGGTACGTGAACGCCGGGCCGCCCACCCGGAGATAGGTGAACACGTAGCTGCCCGCGTCCTTCGCTGTCAGGAACCCGCCCTCGTAGCCCATGAGATTCTGCGGGAACGGATTCAGGCCGGATGCGTCCAGGCCCGCCACCCCCGTGGGCGGCGCATTGGTGGCACTGGGCCAGGTGATCACCAGGCTCGCCTTCGCGGCCCCGACGGAGCCGAGGACCAGCGCCGCGGCGAGAACGTTGACGACTGACTTTTTCATCACGCTGCACCCCTTTCGATGGCCGTTCCGGGAACTCTCCTATACAAAATGTAATCTGGAGAGTCAAGTTTCCTGGCGAATTGATCCAGATCAAATGACCTTATGTCTGATACATAAGGCACTTGTGGTTTGGTTTTGTTGTGTTGAGATAGAACGATGTTCTTGGATATTGAACGGTCGTTACGGATGAATAAGTCCGCTTCGTCGGTTGTGTTATAGGAACGCGGTCGATGTTTCCGGATAAGCGGCCATGTCCGGTTTTTTCACTGGCGGATGCCGCGACCGGCCTGGCGGGAAAATCCGCCCCGGCACCCGCGGGCGGGCCCCGGCGGGATCCACGTGCAAGCGAACCGCGCACAGCAAAATCCCGCTGCCCCAGGGTGTCCGGGACAGCGGGATGATACGTGGACGGAACGGAGCCGGAGCGAAGCCGCTCGCGGCGGCGGCGGGCCTAGGCGGCGCGGCGCGCGCGGCGCGCGAGGACGACCCCGAGGAGGCCGACGCCCAGCACCGCGAAGCTCGCGGGCTCGGGAACGAACGGCGGGTTCTGGTCGCCGCAGGCGCCGAGCACGCTGCAGTTGCCCCCAGTAAGGTCAGCGAACGATCCCGTCTGGCCGCTCGGTGCGAGGAGGTCAGCTACGAAATAATAGCCCCCGGCCTGGGACTTGTTGCCGGCCTTGTTATAGACGGGGCCGCTCACGGTGAAGTTCGAAAACGCGATCGTCCCAGACGAGACCTTTACCGAGAGGTCGAGCGGGCTGTTGATCCCACCCGAACCCCCGCTGCCGCATGATGGGCAGCCGATGCCATTGGTGAAGCTCCCATAGGGGGTGCCCGTCTGTGGACCGGACAGCACGCTAAACGTCCCATCCGTCGGCGACGTGATCGCAACAACCGCCGGAATGTCGAGATTGAACCCGAAAGGAACCTTGCTCCCCGTGTTCACCCAAAAATAACCCGGTGACGGAGTGGAAGTGAGTGTGACATTCAGGTCGATTTCGGTGCTGCTGATCTGGGTGAGCGTTACCGTCGCCGCCGGGAGCGCGGTTGCACCGGTTTGGGTCTGGTCCAGATAGAATGTATCAGTCAGCGGCGTCGCGAACGCGGCCGACGCGGACAGGAGCACCGCCGCCGCGGCGACGGGAAGAAGCAGATGACGCATGACACCCCTCAGATCATCCGAATCGTTATTTAGACCTTTTGTTAATCTCCGTCGAGTCCTATTTTTGGGATCGCGTAAAAATTTCGCAAAGCCAAGCGATTTCCGGGTATTTCGGGGCTACGTCTCGGCATCTGAGAACAAAGGCCGCGAATCAAGTTCTGATGCGCCGGGTGCGTATCGGGGCGCGTAACAAAACTCGGGTCCACCGAGACGCCGCGCGCCCCGCGACACGCAATCCCGCAAAAATCAGCGGTGCCGCCGCTCGATCTATCTAAAATTACGTGACATTATTTATTAACACGACGTCCGGCGCGGCCTGGTCCATCCCTCCGCCGCAACGCGCCGCGCGCGGATGCCGGTGCTCACCCGGGCGCCGGGCCGGCATAGCGGCACCAACCACATCGTGAGTCCATCGCCATGCCGTTCCCGTCCCGCCCGTTCCCGCCCATCCGGCCCGCCGCGGCCGGCAAGGGGGGCTGAGCCATGCCCTGGGTCTGCCTGCCCGTCGGCAAGATCAGGCGCCTCGCGCCCGCCGCGCTCTCCGCCCTGATCGCCTCGCACCCGATCCCGGCCGGCGTCGAATGCCACTGCACCGGCACCAGCCTCGCCTGGGTGCCCAATGCCCCCGGCCAGCCCGCACCCGGCCATCCCGCGCACGACCCGGCGACGCCCGGCGGGCCGGATGCCTCCACGCCGGAGATCCCGGGGCCGCACGTCGCGGGCAACTGGGATCCGGGCAACTGGGGCTATCACGGGCCGGGCTGGACGCCGCCGGTGCTGTTCCTGCCCACGGGCGGCGACCCCGGCGGCGGTCCGGGCGGCACTGGCGGCCACGGCGACGGGCACCCGGTGCCGCCATACACGCCTCCCCCATCGTTCAACCCGCCGCCCAACCATCCCCCGGGCGTGGACAACCCGCCGCCCTCGCCGCCGGTCGCGGTGCCGGAGCCGGCGAGCGGCCCGCTGCTCGCGGTGGCGCTCCTGGCGCTGGGCGGCGTGCTCGCGCGGCTGCGCCGCCGGCGCGGCTGAGGCCGCTACGCCGCGCCCGGCGTGTCCTCCGGCGGCACCAGGTCCGCCAGCGCGTCGAGCATCGGCCGGATGTGCCGGCGGTAATGCCTCCAGCGGCCGACGGAGGTGGAATAGATCGGCTGGCGCACCTGCCACTGGCTCAGCGTGCCCACCGGCCGCTCGGTGCGGTGGAACTCCAGGCACGCCGGCTCCCACTCCAGGCCGAGGAACGCGATCAGCCGCCGGCTCTGTGCCTCCGGGTCGCGGACCAGCGCCTCGTAGCGCAGCTCCAGCGGCGGGCGCGGCAGCACGAGGGGCCACAGCCGCGCCAGACGCTCCGCCACGCGCGCCCGCGCCGCGCAGTCGGCGAGGTCGAGCGACCAGGTGTTGGCGTCCACGAAATGCTGGAAATAGCAGGACAGGCAGACGTCGCGCAGGTCGCGCCGGCACAGCACGATGCGCGCGCGGGGGAACAGGATCGAGATGTAGCCGGCGTAGAAGAGGTTGTCCGGCAGCTTCTCGATCACCCGCGCCGCGCCGCCGCCCTGCCGGCGCAGCGAAGCGAGGTAGGGTTCGGTTTCCGCGCGGATCGCCGCCGTGCCCCAGTCCACCGGGTGCGTGTCCGGGTGGCGCGCGTGCAGGCGGCGGACCATCTCGATGATCGCCTTGCTCTCGCCCGCGCCGTGCACGCGGCTGTGGCTGGCGGCGATCTGCTCCACCAGCGTGGTGCCGGTGCGCGGCATGCCGACGACGAAGACCGGCAGTTCCGAGGGGTCGCCCTTGCCGGCGGCGCGGATGCGCTCCCGCGGCGTGAACTGCTCGAACCAGGGCGAGACCTCGCGCTCCAGCGCGGCGGCGTCGAACACCTCGCCCCTGGCGGCGAGAAGCTCGCGCGAGAGGCGGTTGGCGGCGGCGAAGCGGGCGAAGGCCTCGTCGTAGGCGCCGGCGCGGTCGAGCAGCGTGCCGAGGGTGAAGCCGGCAAGGATGCGCGCCTCCGCCGGCGTTTCGGGGGCGGCGAGCGCGGCCTCCAGCCGGGCCGTCCGCGCGTCGCCGGGCTCCAGCCGGTTGATCAGGGCGAGCTGGCGCAGCGCGTCCGGCGTGGCCGGCTCCAGCGCCAGCACGCGGTCGTAGCTCGCCTTCGCCTCGTCGAAGCGGCCCAGCGCCTGCAGGTTGTGGGCGCGCAGCAGCCACATGTCGGCGCGTTCGGGGGCGAGCGCCAGCGCGCGTTCGCAGGCCGCGAGCGAGCCCAGCGTGTCGTCCGCCCGCTCCAGCGCCGCGGCGAGGCCGACAAGGGGCGGGAGTTCGTCGGGTGCCGCGTCGCGGGCGAGGCGGAAATGCTCCGCCGCCTCCGCCGCGGCGCCCTGCATCATCAGCACGCCGGCGAGGCGCACCCGCAGCGTGACCCGGTGCGGCCCGTGCTCGAAGGCGGCGCGGTAGGCGGCGGCGGCGCCCGCCCAGTCGGCCAGCATCTCCAGCGCGTTGCCCAGCGCCTCGTGCGCCTCCGCCGATTCCGGGGCGAGCGCCGCGGCGCGGTGCCCGGCCTGCGCCGCCTCCGCGGCACGGCCGAGGCCGAGCAGGGCGCGGCAGAGAACAAGCGGCGCCTCCGCCATCTCCGGGTCGAGTTCCTCCGCCCGCGCGGCGGACGCGGCCGCGGCTTCCAGCTCCCCCATCGCGAATTGCGCGCGGGCGAGGTTGGCGAGCGCCTCGGGGAACGCGGGATCGGCGGCGAGCGCGCGCCGGAGCAGCGCCACGGAGCCCGCGAGGTCGCCCCGCTGCTGCAGCACCAGGCCGAGCAGGTTGAGCGCGTCGGGCTCGTCCGGGTCCTGGGCGAGAACCTCGCGGTACAGCGCCTCCGCCCCCGCGAGATCGCCTTCCGCCTGGCGGGCGAGGGCGCGTTCGATGGGGTCGGGCGGGCCCGGCATGGCGTTGCGCTCAGGCGCCGGGCCGCGCGGCGGTCACGGCGAAAGGCCCGGGACGCGGGCGCATTCCGGGCCGGCGAGGCGCATCCGGTAGGGCGGGCGGCTTGCGCCGCTCAGGCAGGGCGGCGACGGCGGCGGCGCGCGACGCCGAGGCCCACGAGCCCGGTGCCGAGCAGGGCCATCGACATCGGCTCCGGCACCGGGTCCACGGGCGTGTAGTTGTAGGTGACGTAGGCCTCGACCTGGCCGGTGGTGCCCGCCGTGCTGAACGCGAGGCCGGACGGGCTGGTGCCGCTGTCGCTGTAGGCGGATGTGTCGTTGAAGCCGATCGACCACGCACCCAGGAACCCGCCCAGGCCCGAGCTCACGGTGTTGGTCTGGGAAGCCGAGCCGTTGAGGGGCCCCGTCTTCACCGTCTGGCCCGCGGCCACGCTCACGTTCGAGGCGGTGCTGCTGGCGTCCTGGATCGTCGTGAAGCCCAGGCCGGTGGGCTGTGACGTCACGCCGAGCGTGTCCACGACGTGGCCCGAGAAACTGGCCGTGCCGGAGGTGTTGTTGTTGGTCGCCGTGATGAAGCCGGCGACCTTCTCGACCAGCTGCACCGTGACCGTGCTCAGCGTGCCCAGGCCGGAGTTGAAGCCGTTGAAGCCCAGGAACTTCGAGGTGATGGGGGTCTGCGTCGCCGGCAGCATGATGGCCTCGCTGACCGTCGTCGCGTGCGCCTGGCCGGTGAGGCCGGCGAGCGTCGCCACGAGGGCGGTGGAACCGAGAAGCGTGCCGAGCCGTTTCATGACAGGTCCAGTCCTTCAGCCCTGGTCGTCGAGGTTGTGTGCCGTCCTACGACCTCGCGCTTTCATACCCTTCCAAGGGGTCAACAGCAATAAGAACTAATTTGTCGGAATCTAAGAATTGTGAAGCGGGGCGGATATTGGCCGCTTGCAGCCTTGATCCTGGCCGCGACGGCGCCTCCTCGCGGAAGCGCCGCGCTATCCGCCAGCCGGCGAGCCGCCTCCGGATTGGCGGGACGAGTCTCGCAAACCGCGCGAACGTCCCGCCGCCGGCGTCTTGCGCTACTGCGTCTGCTGCAGCCGCGCCAGCAGGTCGGCGGAGGCCTGGCCCGTCGGCGTCATGCCGCTGGCCTGCTGGAACCGCGTGATGGCGGAGACGGTCAGCGGCCCGGCGATGCCGTCCGCGGGCGGCGTGAGGTAGTTGAGGCGGATCAGCTGCTCCTGCACGCTCTGCACCAGCGCCGAGCTGGCGGCCGGCGCGTAGGAGGCGGTCTGCGCGTGCGCCGGGAAGCCCTGCACGTCGTTGCCGCGCGAGTACATGCACTGCGCGTAGGCCTGGTTGTACTGGTTCTGCGTCGCCTGCTGCTGCTGGCTGGAGAGATAGGCGCCGCCCCCGGTGCCCAGCGCGAGCCCGGAGAGCGCGCCGATCGCGGCCCCGGTGCCGGCGTTGCCGCCGATCGCGCCCGCGGCGGCGCCCAGCGCGGCACCGCCCACCGCGCCCGCGCCGGCGCCGATCGCCGTCGTCTGGTTCGCCTTCTGCGCCTGGCCGGCCACCTGCGCCTGGGCGAATTGCTGGCAATAGCCCTGGTCCGCCTGGAACGCCTGGAAGCTCTTGCCGGGCCCCGGCACCGCCGAGACCGTCGCCGTGGTGGGGGTCTGCGCGCATCCCGCCAGACCCAGCAGGACCGCCGCCGCCATGGTTGCGCGTTTATGGTGCATGGAAGACCTCCGTTCCGTTTTCTCTGCCGCTGGTTTCGCCGGATGATATCACAGCCCCGGCTTGCTCGTCCCTGACGGGCGGTTCGTTCTATTACAAGTGCCGCGACAGCCGCCACCGGAAGAACCGCATGACCGAACCCGCCCTGCCCGACCGCCCCGACTTCCTCGGCCCCGGCCTCCTGGACCGTCTCGCTTCCCTCGACACCAACACCGTCTCCGACGCGCTGGACTTCATGGGCCTGCCGGGCGCGACGTACGGGCTGCGCCCGCTGTGGGCGTGCCCGCGCATCGTCGGGCGCGCCAGCACCATCCAACTCGGGCCCAAGGCGGGCAGCGCGCCGACGCAGCACCTCATCACGCCGGTGATCGACGCCATCGCCGCGGACGACCGCGTGCTGGTCATCGCCGGCGGGATCGAGGGGATTTCCTGCTGGGGCGACATCCTGGCCAACGCCGCCGTGGCGAAGCGCATCCGCGGCTCGGTGATCGACGGGCTGAGCCGCGACATCGAGGGCAGCGAGGCCATCGGCTATCCGGTCTACGGCCGCGGCGTGACGATGATCAGCGCGCGCAACCGCGTGGTGCAGGTCGCCTCCGGCGGCGAGGTGCGGATGGCGGGCGTTGCCGTGCGCGAGGACGACTACGTGATCGCGGACCGCTGCGGGGCGGTGTTCGTCGGCCAGGCGCGCATCGGCGAGGTGCTCGACCTCGCGGAGCGCATCGCGCGCCGCCAGGAGGGGATGGTGCGCGCCGTGCGCGCCGGCCGCCCGGTCGCGGAGGTGATGCACGACCGCGAGTTCGAGGCGATCGTGCCGCGCTGACGGCCCTCGTTCACGCAACGCAACGACAACCGACCCCACAGGGAGGCCGCGCATGTTCCTCACCGAGGAAGAGACAGCGATGCTGGAGGGCGAGCGGGGCCCCGCCGTGAGGAAGGCGATGGAGATCCTGGTCGCCCTCGGCGAGAGCTTCGGCGCCGAGCGGCTGCTGGCGATCAACAACGTGCACATGGCCGGCTCCTCCGTGCTGGTGGCCGAGGAGGCGGGCACCCGCTTCGTGGAGGATGTGCGCGACCTGGGCGGGCGCTTCGTCACCGAGGTCACCACCAACCCGACGGCGGTGGACCCCACGCGCTGGCGCGAGATCGGCATCCCGGAGGCGGACAGCGTGCTGCAGACGCGCCTCACCGCCGCCTATGCCGCGATGGGGGCGAACACGTGCAATACCTGCATCCCCTATCTCGTCGGCAACACGCCGCGCTTTGGCGAGCACATGGCGTGGGGCGAGTCCTCGGCCGTCGTGTTCGCCAACTCCGTCTGCGGCGCGCGCACCAACCGCGAGGGCGGGCCGAGCGGGCTTGCCTCCGCCCTCACCGGGCGCACGCCGGCATACGGGTTCCA
>JAJYFW010000507.1 GCA_021785335.1 Pseudomonadota bacterium | reverse complement strand
CCTCAACAACCACATGGGCAGCGTGGCCACGCGCAGCATCTGGCTCATGAACATCGTCGCCCGCCAGACCCGCCGCTCGACCATGCTCTTCCTCGACAGCGTCACCGTCGCCCACAGCGAGGGCGTGCTGCGCGCCGAAGCCCTCGGCGTCCCCACCGCCGCCCGCGACGTGTTCCTCGACGACTCGCCCCGCCCCGGCGACATCGCCCGCCAGCTTGCGATCACGGAGGCCATCGCCCGCCACCAGGGCTACGCCATCGCCATCGGCCACCCCTGGCCGGACACGCTCGACGCGCTGGAAGCCTGGCTGCCGACGCTCGGCGCGAAGGGCTTCGCCCTCTGGCCCATCGCGGCGACCGTGGCGCTGCGCAATCACCTGCCCATCCTCGCCGGCTGACCCGGGCGCGCACCCCGCCACCATGTGCGGCCGTTACGCCAGCAAGAACTCCGCCGAAGACCTCGCCGAGCGCTTCCACGCGACCGGGAGGCTCCCCCGCCTCAGCCCCTCCTGGAACATCGCCCCCAGCCAGGAGGCACCGGTCATCCGCCGCCATCCGCAGACGGGCCAGCGCCACCTCGACCTCCTGCAATGGGGCCTGCTCCCGCACTGGACGAAAGACCCCGGATCGGCGCGCCGCCCCATCAACGCCCGCGCCGAGACCATCGCCAGCAGCGCCTTCTTCCGCGACGCCTTCGCCGCCCGCCGAGCGCTCGTCCCCGCGGACGCCTTCTACGAATGGAAGCGGGAAGGGGACCAGAAACAGCCCTTCGCCGCCGCCCGCGCCGACGGCGACATCCTCGCCATGGCCGGCCTGTGGGAAGGCTGGAGCGGCCCGGGGGGCGAAATCGTCCGCAGCTTCGCGATCGTCACCACGCCGGCGAACGCCGAGATGGCCGAGGTCCACGATCGCATGCCCGCGATCCTGGAGCCCGCGGACTGGGAAACCTGGCTCGAGGGGAACGACGAAGCCGCCTCGGCACTGCTCCGCCCCGCCCCCGCGGCCACGCTGCGCCTCTGGCCCGTCTCCCGCCGCGTCAACGCCCCCACGGCCAACGGGCCGGAACTCCTCGCCCCGCTCGCCTCAGGCTGACAGCCGCCCAAGCTCGCTCTGCAGCCGAAACAACTTCGGCAGATAAACTCCCTCGCGCCGCAGCACCCCCACGGTCCCCGCCTCCACCACGGTCCCCGCCTCCAGCACCGCGACCTCGTCCGTCTCCGCCACCGTCTCCAGCCGGTGCGTCATCCACAGCACGCCCCGCCCCGCCATCACCGCCTCCAGCGCGCCGCGCAGCGCCGCCGCCGTCACCGCGTCGAGCCCCTCCATCGGCTCGTCGAGGATCAGCCACGGCGTATCCCTCAGCGCCGCCCGCGCGATCGCCACCCGCCGCGCCTCGCCGCCGGAAATCGCCGCCCCGCCTTCGCCCACCAGCGTCTCCAGCCCCTCCGGCAACCGCCGCACGAACTCCGCCAGCCGCGCCACCTCCAGCGCCCGCCACAGCGCCGCGTCGTCCGCCTCGGGCCTGGCCACCAGCAGGTTGTCGCGAACCGTCCCGTGGAACAGAAACGTGCGCTGCGAGACCACCGTGAACAGGCTGCGCGCGTCATCGCCGCGGATATCGCGCAGCTCCACGCCCCCCAGCCGCGCCGACCCCTCCTGGTACTCCGCGAATCGCAGCAGCAGGTTGGCAACCGAACTCTTCCCCGCGCCGCTGCGCCCCAGCAGCACCAGCCGCCCGCCCTCGGGCACGCGCAGGTCCAACTCGTCCAGCGCCCACGCCCGCCCGTCCGCCGCGCCATAGCGCAACCGCACGCCGGAAAGCTCGATGTCGAGCCGCCCCGGCCGCGCCGGGCTCGCCTCCGGCTCGCGCACCGGCGCCGCCCGGTCCGCGATCTCGAACACCCGCCGCGCAGATTCCGTTATCTGCGCCAGCAGCGGCAACGCCTGCCCGAGCGGTGCCGTCGCCTCGAACGCGCCCATCGCCCCCAGCACCAGCAGCGCCAGGTCCGGCCCCGGCATCTGCCCCGCGCGCACCAGCTCAACCCCGATCGCCAGCATCGCCAGCATCGCCGCGTTCGCCAGCAGCGCCGAGCCCGAAGCCGTCAGCCCGTCGATATTCCGCATCCGTCCCTGCCGCCGCAGCAGCGCCGTGTCGGCAGCCTCGATCCGCGCCGCCATCGCTCCCGCCGCGTTGCAGGTCAGCAGATCCGCCATCCCCTGCACCGCGTCGATAATGTCCGCGCGCATCCCCGCCTCGATCGAAACGATCTCCCGCCCCGCCGCCGCCCCCGCGCGCAACGCCGCCGCCGGCACCACGACGCCCGCCGCCGCCAGCAACACCAGCAGCACGATGCCCGCCGCCGGCGCCACCAGCGAGAACACCACCGCCATGACGAGGGAAGCCAGCGCCGCCACCGCCACCGGTGCCAGCACCCGCGGATAGAAATCCGCCAGCCGCTCCACA
Organism: Pseudomonadota bacterium; assembly: GCA_021785335.1. Next base: position 229 of record JAJYFW010000507.1, on the reverse strand, counting down.
TCCGCAACGAGCTTCCCGAGCACGTCCCCGCCGCGCTCCACAAGGCCGAGCGGCGCCAGCGGCACCAGGCGCGCGAACAGCCACACCCGAATTCCCGCGGTCACGCGGAACGTCGCCTCGTGATCGACCAGCCGCGCCGCGTAACGCCCGAGCACGCGCACCGTCGCGAAGAACCGCACCCCCGCCGCCGGCGTGAACAGGTTGAATGCGTTCTGCGCCGCATACCCCG
>JAJYFW010000506.1 GCA_021785335.1 Pseudomonadota bacterium | reverse complement strand
CCATCGGGTCGCCGGGATGGATCTTGTTCTTGATGCCATCGAGGCCGGCCATCAGCATCGCCGCGAAGGCGAGGTAGGGGTTCGCCGCCGCGTCCGGGAAGCGCACCTCGACGCGCTTCGCCTTCGGGCTCGTCGCGTAGGGGATACGGCAGGAAGCGGAACGGTTGCGCGCCGAGTAGGCGAGCAGCACCGGCGCCTCGAAGCCCGGGATGAGGCGCTTGTAGCTGTTGGTCGCCGGGTTGGTGAAGGCGTTGAGCGCCTTGGCGTGCTTGATGATGCCGCCGATGTAGTAGAGCGCGGTCTCCGAGAGGTCCGCGTAGCCCGAACCCGCGAAGAGCGGCTTGCCGGCCTTCCAGATCGACTGGTGGCAGTGCATGCCGCTGCCGTTGTCGCCGTAGATCGGCTTCGGCATGAAGGTCGCGGTCTTGCCGTAGCTGTGGGCGACGTTGTGGATGCAGTACTTGTAGATCTGCATGTGGTCGGCGATCGTCACCAGCGTGTTGAACTTCACGCCGAGCTCGTGCTGGGACTGCGCCACCTCGTGGTGGTGCTTCTCGATGATGACGCCCATCTCGCCCATGGTGGAGAGCATCTCGGCGCGCAGGTCGCTCTCGCTGTCGACCGGGGGCACCGGGAAGTAGCCGCCCTTGACCACCGGGCGATGGCCCATGTTGCCTTCCGGGTAGTCCTTCATCGAGGCCTGCGGGCCCTCGATGCTGTCGAGCTGGTAGGTGCCGTAGTTGCCGCCGGTGCCGAAGCGGACGCTGTCGAAGATGAAGAACTCCGCCTCCGGGCCGAACATCACGGTGTCGCCGATGCCCGAGGACTTCACGTAGGCCTCGGCCTTCTTCGCCGTGCTGCGCGGGTCGCGGCCATAGGGCTGGCCGGTGGAGGGCTCGACGATGTCGCAGAACAGGATGAGCTGCGGCTTGGCCGAGAACGGGTCCATGCAGGCGTTGGTGGCGTCCGGCATGAGGATCATGTCGGACTCGTTGATCGCCTTCCAGCCAGCGATGGAGGAGCCGTCGAACATGATGCCGTCGATGAAGGCCTCGGCGTCGATGGTCGAGACGTGCTGGGCGGTGTGCTGCCACTTGCCGCGGGGGTCGGTGAAGCGCAGGTCGACATACTCGACCGCGTTCTCCTTGATCATCGCCAGGACCTTGTCCACCGGGGACTTCCCGGGGGCGGACTTGGCCGGGGCGGAAGCGGGCTTCTTCGCCATGAGTTCTCCTCGTCGTTGCTTGCGGGCCGGCCCTGCCGGTCCCGTTGCTCTGGTCTACTTCCCCGGCGCCGCACCGCGCGGTGCCGGAACTATCTCCGCGGTGTCGCGTGCGGCGACCCCGCCGTCAAACCGATTCCCGTTCAGATGGCATCGTGCCCGCGCTCGCCGGTGCGGATCCGGATCACCTCCTCGACGGAGGAGACGAAGATCTTCCCGTCGCCGATCCGCCCGGTGCGCGCCGCGGCGATGATCGCCTCGACGGCACGGTCCACGATGTCGTCGTCGCAGACGACCTCGATCTTCACCTTGGGCAGGAAGTCCACGACGTATTCGGCGCCCCGGTACAGCTCGGTATGGCCCTTCTGCCGACCGAACCCCTTGGCCTCGACCACCGTGATCCCCTGCAGGCCCACCTCGTGCAGCGCCTCCTTCACCTCGTCCAGCTTGAACGGCTTGATGACCGCCTCGATCTTCTTCATGCGCGCACGGCCCGGCGAGCCGGACCCCTCCCTCCGTTGCGGAATGCCGCGAGCCCGGCGGGCGGGCGAGCGGCGAGGGAGGTTTGCATGCCGCGTGCCACGCGACAATGCGCGCGGCGGGACGCCGGCTGACCGGTTTTTCGGCGTCAATTTCGCCCGTCCCGTGGGCGGCACTGCCTCAAATCCGAGCAGCCGGCGGCCGGGATCGCGCCCGTGGCATGAGGGGGTGGTATGAGGTGGGTTGTCGGAATGTGGGTTTGCGCACCGGGGCGGCGGATTCCATAGTCCAGGCGGCCGCGCATCGAGGCGCGGGAGGAGACTTGCGTGAAGCCAACCAACACCCTGCTCTCGGGCATCGGCACCACCATCTTCACCGTGATGTCGGCGCTGGCGACAAAGCACCAGGCGATCAATCTCGGCCAGGGGTTTCCCGACACGGAAGGGCCGCGCGACGTGGTGGAGGCGGCCGCCGCGGCACTGATGGACGGGCGCAACCAGTATCCGCCGCTGACCGGGGTGCCGGAGTTGCGCCAGGCGGTGGCGGCGGCGAACAAGCGGTTCTGGGGGCTCGACGTCGATCCCGACCGCGAGGTGGTGGTGACGTCCGGTGCCACGGAGGCGATCACCGCCTGCCTGATGGCGCTGCTCGACCCGGGCGACGAGGTGGTGCTGATCGAGCCGCTGTACGACACCTACCTGCCGGTGGTGCGGCTGCTGGGCGCGGTGCCGAAGCTGGTGCGGCTTTCGCCGCCGCGCTGGGAGCTGCCGCGCGCGGAACTGGCCGCCGCGTTCGGGCCGAAGACGAAGGCGATCCTGCTCAACACGCCGATGAACCCGACGGGCAAGGTGTTCACCGCGGCGGAGCTGGCGTTCATTGCCGAACTGCTGCAGCGCCACGATGCCTATGCGGTGTGCGACGAGGTCTATGAGCACCTGACGTTCGACGGCTGGCGGCACATTCCGCTGATGTCGCTGCCCGGGATGCGCGAG
>JAJYFW010000505.1 GCA_021785335.1 Pseudomonadota bacterium | reverse complement strand
TCCGATCTGCCAGGCCGTTGCGACGGCGTGGGGCATGGGGCCGCGCGCGATGACGGTGAACACCTGCACCGCCGACCACCCGCGCGCGCTGCCCACCTATCTGCGCGCCGGCTTCCAGAAGCTGCGTGCGGTCGAGGAGGTATGGAACGTGCCGCTGCGCCTCGGCCTGCCGATCCCGGAGCGGCTGCGGCGCTGAGCGGGCGCGACATCGCGGCCACGCGCCGCGATGTCAGGCGCGCAAGCCGTTGCGCCCGCCGCGCCCGCTTGCCACTGTCCCCCCGGCTCTCGAACACAGGGGGAGAAACGAGATGCGAGGCGGGATCTGGGCAGCGGCGCTGCTGTCTTTGGGCGTGATCGGCGCGGCCCATGCCGACATTCCGGGCAACGTGTTGCGCGTGGGCGTGCTCAACGACATGAACGGGCCGTTCGCGGCGCAGTCAGGCCGCGGCTCCGTGATCGCGGCCGAACTGGCGGCGGAGGATTTTGCGCCGGAGGCGGGCGGGCTGAAGGTGCAGATCCTCTCCGGAGACCACCAGAACAAGGCCGATGTCGGCGCTTCCATCGTGCGCGAGTGGATCGACCGAGACGGCGTCACCGCCGTCGCCGATGCGGTGAATTCCGGCGTCGGTCTGGCGGTGAACCAGGTGATGCGCGAAAAGAATCGCACCTTCATCGCCACCAATGTCGGCACCTCCGACCTGACCGGCAAGTCCTGCGCGCCCACCACGGTGCAGTGGAACATGGATACCTGGGCGATGGGCAACGCCATCGCCCGCGCCGTCTATGCCCAGGGCGGCAGGAGCTGGTTTTTCATCGCCTTCGACTATGCCTTCGGTGCGGCGCTGCAGCGCGACGCGACCGGGGTGCTGACGAAACTCGGCGGCTCGGTGGTCGGGTCGGTAAAGGCGCCGCTGGGGACGGCCGATTTCTCCACCTATCTGGTGCAGGCGCAGTCCTCCGCCGCGCAGGTGGTCGCCTTCGCCAATACCGGCTCGGACCTCGTCAACGGCATCAAGCAGGCGCACGAGTTCGGCATCACGCCGAAGCAGAAGCTGGCGGCGCTGTTCGCGCTGATCAGCGACGTGGATGCGGTGGGCCTCGCCACCATGCAGGGCGTGATGCTGACGGAGAGCTACTACTGGGACCTCAACGACGCCACCCGCGCCTTCGCCAGGCGGTTCGCTGCCCGCATGGACGGGCGTATGCCGACGGCGAACCAGGCGATGGTGTACGATTCCGTTCTGGCCTATCTGCGCGCCGCCAAAGCGGCCAACGCGATCGAGGGCACAAGCGTCATCGCCGAGATGAAGAAGGCGCCGCTGAAGGACCCGTTCTTCGGCGAGGTGACGGTGCGCGCCGACGGCCGCGCGATCCATCCGATGCAGGTATTCCGCGTGAAGTCGCCCGCGGAGTCGAAGGGACGCTGGGACGTCTACGATCTGGTCAGCACCATCCCCGCCGACCAGGCCTTCCGGCCGCTCGCCGACGGCGGCTGCCCGCTGGTCGGCAAGTAGCCACCGCAACGCCGCGCCATGCCTCTCCCGCACGCAAGCGGGAGAGGGATGGGGGGGAGGGCGGGAAAGCGCAGCGTATCCCGCCGGGCGGCGCGCGCACGATTGCGAGAGCGCGATCGGGCCAAAGGGGACGGGCGGGCGCCGGCGAACCGGGACGGCGGGACACGCGGCGCTGTCCCGCCCCGCGCGGCTGCTCACATCGGCCCGCGATCAATTCACCCTTGCGGCTCGCGTTTCACCAGCGGCACCGAGAATTGCGGCTCGGTATCCCAGGGGAAAAGGATCCAGGTGTCCTGCGACACCTCGGTGATGAAGCTGTCCACCATCTCCTTGCCGGCCGGCTTGGCATACACCGTCGCGAAATGCGCGCGCGGCAGCAGTCCGCGCACCACCCGCGCCGTCGTGCCGGTATCGACCAGATCGTCGATGATCAGGAACCCGGTGCCGTCGCCGGCCGCGACGGGGGCCTTGGTGACGCGCAGCTCGCCCTTCGCCTCCTCGTCGTAGGTGACGACGGAGACGCTCTCGATCAGCCGCACATCCAGCTCGCGCGCGATGATCGCCGCCGGGATCAGCCCGCCGCGCGTCACCGCGACAATCCCGGCCAGCGGGCGCAGCCCCATCAGCCGCCACGCCAGCGCCCGCGCGTCGCGATGCAACTGGTCCCACGTTACCGTGTAGTAATGCGTCGCCATCAGAACATCCGTCCTCCGTCGGGCACCAGAAAATCCGGCCGCAGCAGCACCACCGCGCCGTCGGCATCCGGCAGCCCGAGCGTCAGCACCTCGCTCGCGAAGCCGGCGATCCGGCGCGGCGGGAAGTTCACCACCGCCAACACCTGCCGGCCGATCAGCCGGTCCGGCTTGTAGTGGACCGTGATCTGGGCGGAGGACTGCTTCACCCCGATCTCCGGCCCGAAGTCGATCCACAGCTTCAGGGACGGCTTGCGCGCCTCCGGCAGCGGCTGGGCGTCGCGGATGGTGCCGACCCGGATATCCAGCCTGTCGAAGTCCTCGATGATTGCCATCGGCCGCGCTCCGATTCGCCCGCGGTCCCTGTTTGCCGCGAACCTGCCCGGTTGCCAATGGGCGGGCTGCGTGCCAGCAATCCGGCCTCGCCCGAACGGAGCGTCTGCTGCATGCGCGATTTTCACCTGCCCGGCCGCAGTCCCGTCTTTGCCGCCAAC
>JAJYFW010000504.1 GCA_021785335.1 Pseudomonadota bacterium | reverse complement strand
GCGTTCAGGCGGCCTCGCGCGCGTTCAGCCCCGCCGCGGCGACCGCGGCGCGAATACGGGCGAGCTCGGCGGGGGACGGCGCCTGGGTCGGCGGGCGCACCGTGGCGCCGCGCAGGATGCCGGCGGCTTCCATCGCCGCCTTCATGCAGGCGTGCGCCTCGCCCGTGGGTTCGCCCGCGCCGTACACCGCCTCCTTCAGCGGATCGATCTGCGCCTGCAGCGCCATCGCGCGATGCAGATCGCCCGCCTTCACCGCCTCCAGCAGATCGGCGATCAGGCCGGGCACCAGCGAGGCGAACCCCACCAGCGCGCCATCGACGCCCTGGACCATGGACGCGAGCAGGTACTCGTCGTGGCAGGTGAGCAACGCCTTGCCCGGCGCGACGGCGCGGATGGCGGCGAGATCGCGGGCGTATTTGTTCATCTCCCGCGTGCCGATCTTGAACGCCTGCACATACGGGAGTGCGGCGAGCTCGGCGAGCAGTTCGGAGGAGAACGACGCCTTGGTCCAGGCCGGATAGACATGCACGAGCAGCGGCAGGCCGGTCGCCTCGCCGATCGCGGTGAAATACTCGATCACGTGGTTGCGGCGGAATCCGAAGCGCAGCCAGTGATGCGGCGGCATCACGTCGAGCGCGGCGGCGCCGGCCTGTTTCGCCCAGCCGGCCTGCTCGACCGCGTCGCGGACTCCTTCGCAGACGACCGAGGAGATCACCGGGCAGATGCCCTGCGTCGCCTCGGCGACGATGCGCGTGACCTCGGCCCGCTCGCGCGGGGTGAGCGAGAACACCTCCCCGGTGTGGCCGTTCGTCATCATCGCGACCACGCCCTTCTGGCGGCCGAGCCAGCGGGCGAACCGACGCAGATCCTCGGCGTCGATCGCGTGATCGGGAAGGAACGGCACCGCGATGGCAGGGATCAGGCCATGGAAATTCATTCTCTGTTCCTTCTGGTTCAGGTCAGGCATGCGCGATTTCGGGAGCGGTCCCGCCGGTCGCCTGGAGGGCGAGCGAGAGCGCGGCGGCGGCGGCCATCACCGGTGCGCGCGCCGCCGCTTCGAAGTCGGCGGCCGACATGCGCGACGCCGGCGCGGCGACGCTCAATCCGGCCAGCGCGTTGCCGTCCAGATCGACCACCGGGGCGGAAAGGACCCGCAAGCCCAGCACCGTCTCCTGATCGGAGAGGGCGTAGCCCTGCGTGCGCACCGCATCGAGCCGCGCCAGCAGGGAGTCCAGCTCGGTCAAGGTATGGGGTGTGAGCGGGAGGCGAGGTCTGGCTTCCAGCGCGCGCACCTGAGCGGCGCGCGGCAGACGGCTCAGGATCGCCTGGCCGATGGCGGTGGCATAGGCGGGAACCCGATTGCCGATGCGGACATCGACGCCGAGCCGGGTCAGGCCGGCCTGGATCCGCTCGATATAGACGACGTCCGGCCCATCGAGCACGCCGACCGAGGCGGCCTCGCTCATCTCATCCACCAGGGTGCGCAGCACCGGGCGGGCGAGGGCGCGCAGGTCCGAACGGGCGATCGCGCTGAAGCCGAGATCGAGGCATTTGAGCGTGAGCCGGAAGCGCCGGGTCCCGGCGATCTTCTCCACGTAGCCGAGCACCACGAGCGTGTTGAGCATGCGGAAGGCGGTGGCGTTGTCGCAGCCGGCGCGCCGGGCGACCTCGGCCAACGGAAGTTCCGAGTGCTCCTGGGTGAACGCTTCCAGGACCCGGAATCCCTTGGCGAGGGAGTGGACCAGATTCTTCTCGGCGGGTTTGTCGAGGGAAGACGGCATGGGACCCAGAAGTTCGGATAGCGAACTTTAATTCGCACTCCGAGTTTGCTAACGCTACGCTCGGGGCCTGTCAAGCCGCATTCATGGTGCCCATCCGGTGTGCCGAGCACGCCTGCGCGCGGTCCGTGGCGTCGGTCAGTGCGCTGCGCCGAGCAATGGGCGCGTCCCATCGAGCAGAAGGCCTGCCAGCCGCCGCCACGCCGCCGCCGGATCGACAGCGGTCGCTATCGTGTGTGGTGCGGCGATCAGGCGCGCGATCGCACAGGTCAGGCTGTCCACATCCGGCGCGCAAAGCTCGGCCAGCGGTTCCGCCCCGAGTTGTTCCGCCAGCCCGCCGACACGGGTGGCCAGCACCCGACGGCCGAACGCCAGCGCCGCCGCCGCGACCCCGCTTTGCGAGGCTTCCTTGTAGGGCAGCACCAGCGCGTCCGACCAGGCAAGCAAGGTCGGAACCTCCTCCTCGGGCACCCAGCGGTTTTCCACCGTGACCCAGGGCAGCGCGCGCAGGGCGGCGAGGGCGGCGCTGTCCGGGCCGGACCCCACCACCCGGACCGCGCAGCCAGGCGCGGCGCCAAGCCCGGCCAGCGCGGCGGCCAGCAGATCGAGACCTTTGTAGGGAAGCAGCCGGCCGAAGAACAACGGCCGCGGCGGGCCGGGCACGCGGGCGGCGGGGCGGAGGGCAGGGCCGAACGGCAGGGGCGGGTGAAACCCGTGCAGGATCGGCCGCGTGCCCGCCACGCCGCTCCCGAGTCCTTGAGCATGCAGCCGCGTGGCGACATGGTCCGACAGCGCCATCAGCGCATCGGCCTGCCGGCAGAGCCGGCGTTGCAGCAGCATCTGCAAGGGCACGCCATCGCCGGGATGGAGGTCGGCGTCGTGCACGACCACCGCGAACTTCACCCCGAGCCGCCGCAGGGCCG
>JAJYFW010000503.1 GCA_021785335.1 Pseudomonadota bacterium | reverse complement strand
AACGGACAGAAATGCGCGACAAGGGCGAGTATCTCTTCACTTCCGAATCGGTTTCCGAGGGGCACCCGGACAAGGTCGCCGACCGGATAAGCGACACCGTCCTCGACGCGTTCCTCGCCGCCGACCCCTACTCACGCGTCGCCTGCGAAACCCTGGTGACCACCAACCGCATCGTGCTCGCCGGCGAGACCCGCGGGCCGGACACGGTCACGCACGAGCTTCTCACCCATCTCGCGCGCATGGCCGTGCGCGACATCGGCTACGACCAGGCGGGCTTCTCCTGGCGCAACGCCGCGGTGCACGTCCACCTGCACGCCCAGTCCCAGGACATCGCCCAGGGCGTCGACTCCGCCGGCAACAAGGACGAGGGCGCCGGCGACCAGGGCATCATGTTCGGCTACGCCTGCACCGAGACACCGTCGCTGATGCCCGCGCCGCTCTACTACGCGCACCTGATCCTGCGCCGGATGAACGAGATGCGCCGCAACAACGACGTCGCGGTACGCGGCCTGCTGCCGGACTCCAAGAGCCAGGTGACGCTGCGCTACGTGGACGGCAAGCCGGTGGGCGCGACCTCCGTCGTCGTCTCGACCCAGCACGAGGACGACCTCGAGCAGGCCGAGATCAAGCGCATGCTGCTGCCGATCATCGAGAGCAGCCTGCCGCGCGGGTGGATGCCGCCGGAGCACGAGATCTACGTGAACCCCACGGGCAAGTTCGTCATCGGCGGGCCGGACGGGGATTGCGGGCTCACCGGGCGCAAGATCATCGTCGACACCTATGGCGGTGCCGCGCCGCATGGCGGCGGCGCCTTCTCCGGCAAGGACCCGACCAAGGTCGATCGCTCCGCCGCCTATGCCTGCCGCTACCTCGCCAAGAACGTCGTCGCCGCCGGGCTGGCAGAGCGCTGCACGCTGCAGATCAGCTACGCGATCGGCGTCTCGCACCCGCTCTCGGTCTACGTGGACCTGCACGGCACCGGCAGGGACGTGGACGAAACCCGGGTCGAGAAGGTGCTGCGCGAGCTGGTGAACCTCTCCCCGCGCGGCATCCGCGAGCACCTGCACCTCAACCGGCCGATCTACGCCCCGGCCTCGGCCTATGGTCATTTCGGCCGCGATCCGGACGAGGAAAAGGGCACCTTCACCTGGGAAAAGACCGACCTGGTGGCGGAGCTGAAGCGGGCCTTCGGGCGCTGAAGCCACCCGCGGAACGCCTCTACGGCCGCAGCCGCGGCCACGCGCTGCGGCCGCGGCAGAAGAAGCTGCTCGAGGTGACGCTGCCGCGCCTGCGCTTCGACCTCGCGCAGGCCGCGGACCCCCTCGGCGCCTTCACGCCGCGCCCGCAGTGGCTGTGGCTCGAGGTCGGCTTCGGCGGCGGCGAGCACGCGCTGGCGCAGGTAGAGGCGCATCCCCGCACCGGCCTCATCGCCTGCGAGGTCTATGAGAACGGCATCTGCTCCCTGCTCGCGAAGCTGGTGGCGGAGGGCGCCGAGGAAACCGGGAAGCTGCCGCCCAACCTGCGCATCTGGCCGGACGACGCGCGCCCGCTCATCCGCGCGCTGCCCGCCGCCTCGCTCGACGGGCTCGTGCTGATGTTCCCGGACCCCTGGCCCAAGGCGCGCCACGCGCGCCGCCGCTTCGTCCACCCCGCCAACGTGGCGGAGCTTGCCCGCGTCATCAGGCCGGGCGGCACCTGGCGCATCGCCAGCGACGATCCGGTCTACCAGGCCTGGACCGCGGACGTTCTGGCGGCGCAACCATTCTTCGACGTGCCGGAGCCGGCGCGCGAGCGCCCCGCCGGCTGGCCGCCGACGCGCTACGAGGCGAAGGCCGTCGCCGCCGGCCGCACGCCGCTATGGTGGGAGCTCACGCGAAACGCCGTCGCCAGGTGAACGTGGCGCCGACCGCGTAGTTCCACACCAGGCTCATCACCGCGCCGGCGACGCCGCCGACCCACCACGCCTCGTGCGAGGTGCCGACGAGGAAATCCGCGACGCCGAGATTGCCGATGGCACCCACCGAGCAGATCGCGGCGAAGACGATCAGCCCGCGCACCTTGCGCCGGCCGCGCAGGCGCAGGTCGCCGAAGGTGATCACGTTGTCGAGCTCGAAATTGGCATAGATCGCCACCGCCGTCGCCAGCGCCTGCGCGCGCGTGAAGCCGAGCCCCGCGACCAGCCCCAGCCGCAGCACCGCGAGATGCCCGGCGAGCCCCACCAGCCCCACGATCGCGAACAGCACGAAGCGCACCGGCACGGTCTGGCGCAGCATCTTGTCGAGCAGCAGCAGCGCGTAGTCGAGCATCACCGAGACGTTCATCTTGGAATCACCGGCGACGCGCGCGCGGAACGTGTACGGCACCTCGACGATCCGGGGCGGCGTCGGCAGCGAGGCGATGAGGTCGAGCAGGATCTTGAACCCCATCGCCGACAGCCGGCGCATCGCGCGGTCGTAGGTGTCGCGGCGGATCATGAAGAACCCGCTCATCGGGTCCGCGACCCGCACCTTCAGCAGCACCTGCGACAGCCTGGTGGCGAAGCTCGACATGCCGGCGCGCGTCGCGTCCCACTCGCCGACGCCGCCGCCCTCGACATAGCGGCTGCCGATCGCGATCTCCGCGCCGTCGCGCAGCGCCTGGAGCATGCGCGGCAGGATCCGCTCGTCGTGCTGCAGGTCGCCGTCCATCGCCGCGATGAACGGGGC
>JAJYFW010000502.1 GCA_021785335.1 Pseudomonadota bacterium | reverse complement strand
TGCCTATACCGCCGAGGGCGACCCGAATTCCGGCATCATCGTAGGGCCGAAGGGCGTCACGGTCGTGGACGCGCAGGCGACGCCGGCGATGGCCGCCGAGGTGCAGGCGCGCATCGCGAGGGTGACGAAGCTGCCGGTCGATACGATCGTGCTCAGCCACTACCACGCGGTGCGGGTGCTGGGTGCAAGCGGCTATCCGGCGCACACGATCATCGCCTCGGACGTCACGCGCGACCTCATCGTCGAGCGCGGGCAGCAGGACATGGACAGCGAGATCGGCCGCTTCCCGCGCCTGTTCCGCGGGCGCGAGGGTATCCCCGGCCTCACCTGGCCGACCACGACGTTCCACGAGCGGATGACGCTGTGGCTCGGCGAGCGCGAGGCGCAGGTGATCCGCATCGGGCGCGCGCACACCGCGGGCGACACCATCGTGTGGATGCCGAAGGAAAAGGTGCTGTTCGCCGGCGACACGGTGGAGTTCGGCGCCACGCCTTATTGCGGCGATGCGCATTTCGCCGATTGGCCCGGCACGATCCGAAAGCTGCGGGAACTGGGCGCGGAGAAGATGGTGCCGGGCCGCGGCCGCGCGCTGGTGAACGCGAAGGAAGTGGCGGAGGCGCTGGCGGGGACGGAGGCGTTCACGTCCGACCTGTTCGCGATCGCGCGCGCGGGGGTCGCGAAGGGAGCCACGCTCGCGCAGGTGTTCAGCGAGGCCATGGAGAAGATGCGCCCGAAATACGGGCAGTGGGTGATCTTCGACCACTGCATGCCGTTCAACGTCAGCCGCGCATACGACGAGGCGCAAGGCCTGGACCGGCCGCGCATCTGGACCGCGGAGCGCGACCTCGAGATGTGGCACGCTCTGCAGGGCTCGGTGCGCTCGGGCGAGATCCAGAGGTAGGCGTGGCCGCATTCGACCCACCGCACTACCCGTTCCACCCTGCCACCGACGATGGCGAGCGGCACCGGGTGGTGGTGGCGGGCGGCGGGCTGGTCGGGCTGACGGCCGCACTCGACCTCGCGCGGCGCGGGCAGCGCGTGGTGGTGCTTGACGACGACGACACGGTGAGCACCGGTAGCCGCGCCATTTGTTTCGCCAAGCGAACGCTCGAGATCTATGACCGGCTCGGGATCGGCGGCACCATCCGCGAGAAGGGCACGACCTGGAACACCGGCCGCGTCTATTTCGGCGAGCGCGAGGTCTACGGGTTCGACCTGCTGCCGGAGCGCGGGCATCGCAACCCGGCCTTCGTCAACCTGCAGCAATACTATGTCGAGCACTGGCTGGTGGAGGCGTGCCTCGCCACCGGGCTTGTGGACCTGCGCTGGAAGCACAAGGTTTCCGGCATCGTGAACGGCGCCGAGGGCGTCACCGTCATGGTCGAGACACCGGCGGGGAACTATTCGCTCACCGCCGATTGGCTGCTGGCCTGCGACGGCGCGCGCAGCCTGGTGCGCGAGCTGCTGGGCCTCGCCTTCGTCGGCAAGGTGTTCCGCGACCGGTTCCTCATCGCCGACGTGGTCATGCACGCGGATTTCCCGGCGGAACGGCGCTTCTGGTTCGAGCCGCCTTTCCATCGCGGCGGTTCGGTGCTGCTGCACCGCCAGGCCGACGATGTCTGGCGGATCGATTTCCAGCTCGGCTGGGACGCCGACCCGGAGGCGGAGCGCGAGCCGGAACGTGTGCGGGCGCGGGTGCGCGCGATGCTGGGGCCCGCCATTCCCTTCGAGCTGGAATGGGTGAGCATCTACACGTTCCGCTGCCGGCGCATCGAGAAGTTCCGCCACGGGCGAACGATCTTTCTCGGCGACGCGGCGCACCAGGTGAGCCCGTTCGGTGCCCGCGGCGGCAATGGCGGCGTGCAGGACGCGGACAACCTCGGCTGGAAGCTCGACGCGGTGATCCGTGGCGAGGCGCCGGCGACGCTGCTCGACACCTACGACATCGAGCGCATCCCGGCGACGGACGAGAACATCCTGAACTCCACGCGCTCGACCGACTTCATCACGCCGAAGAACGAGGCCGCGAGGGCCTACCGCGATGCGGTACTGGAACTCGCGGCACGCCACGATTTCGCGCGCCCGCTGGTGAACTCGGGCCGGCTGTCACGCCCCGCGGTGCTGCACAACTCGCCACTCTCCACGCCCGACGAAGCGCCGTGGGTGGATGGCGCGCCGCTCGGCGCCGCGGCGCCGGATGCGCCGCTCGACAACGGGTTCCTGCTCGACCGCACCGACCCCAACGGATTCACGCTGCTGGTGTTCGGTGAGGGCGCGCCCGGCGGCGTTCCGGGCGTGAAGCGGGTCAATGTGCCGGTCGCGAGCGTTGCCGCGGAGCGCTATGGCGCGGGAACCGGCAACGCGGTGCTGCTGCGCCCGGACCAGCATGTCGCGGCGCGCTGGCGGCGCTGCGATCCCGCCGCGATCGGGCACGCGCGCGACCGCGCGCTGGGGAGGGTGGCATGACCGCACTCGACACGAGCCCGAGGCTGGACGACCCGGACCTCGCCTTCGAGAGCCTGGTGGAAGCGCACCGGGATCTGACGCCGGACCAGTCGCGGCGGCTCGATGCGCGGCTGGTGCTGTTGCTGGCCAACCATATCGGTTCCGTCACGGTGCTGCGGGAGGCGATCGCCGCGGCGCGGGAGGCGGCGTGGGAAGCGCCCGAGGCCGGGCGATGAGGCTCTATACCTATTTTCGCTCCTCCGC
>JAJYFW010000027.1 GCA_021785335.1 Pseudomonadota bacterium | reverse complement strand
TTCGTCACGCGCGCCGAGAGTAACTGCGGGCGCGCGGCCGTCAAACGGGAGAGGAAGTGCCGCGCGGGCGCGGAGGCGGTCGCCGCCCTCGGTGCGTCGGTCTCAGGCGCAGTTGCCACGGGTTGGGGCGAAGCGGCTCAACTGGGCGGCGACATCCGCGATCACCTCGGCCCACGCTCCGGGCCGGGGTTGGCGGAAAAGCCTCGCGGACGGGTACCAGGGACTGTCCTGCCGGGCGAGCAGCCAGCGCCAGTCCCCGGCCTTGGGGAGCATGATCCAGACGGGAACGCCAAGAGCGCCCGCCAAATGCGCGACGGCGGTGTCGACAGTGACGACGAGATCGAGGCTGGCTACCAGGGCGGCCGTCTCCTCGAAGTCGGTCAATTCCGGCGAGAGATCGGTGAGGCCAGGGAAAGCTGGCATCGCCGCGATGTCTGTCGCGGGAAACGGCTTCTGCAGGCAGACGAACGTCGCTGAGCCAGTCGCGCCAAGGCGGGCAAGCTGCGCCAGGTGCAGCGAGCGGCGATGGTCGTTGGCATGTGTCGAGCGTCCGCTCCAGGCCAGGCCGATGCGCCGCAGCGGGCGGGGCGCCGAACGGGCCAGGCGATCCGCCCATTTCGCAGCACGACCCCGTTCTGGTGCCAGATAGGGAATTTGCGCGGGTATCGTATCGATCTTGGTGTGGAACAGGCCTGGCAGCGACGACAGGCGCGCGTGCGCCGCGTGCCCGGGGATGTCGTCCCACTTCCGGTAACAATTCGAAACGCCGGGTATTCGCGCCAGCAGCGGCGCCAGCTCGGCGCTGCAGCCGAGCACGACCTCCTCGCAGCGCTGCGCGACGAAGGGGATGTAGCGGGCGAACTGGATGGTATCGCCGTAGCCCTGGTCGCCGACGAGGAGGATCCGCCCCTTCGGGATACGCATGCCGTTCCAGCGCGCGGAGGTCATCCGGGGCAGCAGGCCGCGCCCGGCTTCGGTTTCGTTGCGCCATTCGTATTCGAGCCAGCCCGGCCCAAACTCGCCGCGCGCAAGCAGGCTTTCCGCCAGCGCCAGGTGCGCGTCCGCCTGCATGGGATCGAGGCCAATGGCCCGCAGCAGACAGGCATTGGCGTTCTCGTGGTCGCCAAGCTCGGCGAAAGCCAGCGCCAGGTTCACGAGGTTGCCGGTCTCGTCGGGCGCCAGGCGCAGCGCCTCGTGGCCCGCCGCGACGGCATCATCGAGGCGATCCAGCGTGCGATAGAACGCGCAGAGGTTGGCGTGCCACGATGCGACACCGGGCTGGCGCCGCAGGGCCTTCTCGAGCAGCGCGACCGCACGTTGCGGATTTCCCGTCCGGCCGGCGATCGCGCCCTGCAGGGCAAGCGCGGCGGGATGGTCCGGCACGGCGGCGAGCACGTCCTCGCAGATGGCGCGTGCTTCCTCCAGGCGGCCGGCCTGCATCGCGAGCTCGGCACGGGACAGGGCCTGGAGCGGCGCCTCGTTCGTCATCGGCGTGAGCGTAGCGGAATGCGGGGTACGGCGGGAATTCTCAGTCGGCGCCCACAGGCAGCGGGCGGCCCTTGGTCTCCGCGCCGAACCAGATGACGGCCGCGCCCCCGACCAGGACCAGGGCGACGGCCGCGCAGGCGCTCGGGATCGAGCCGAAGGCGCCGACCAGCAGGCCGGCGATCACCGGGCCGGGCGCGGTCAGCAGGCGTGACATGTTGTAACAGAAGCCCTGCCCGCTCGCGCGGATCTCGGTGGGGAACAGTTCCGGCAGATAGACCGCGAGCGTGCCGAAGCTGCCGCCGAAGAAGAAGCCGATCACCGGCAGCAGCCGCGCGAGCTGCGGCAGCGTGGTCTGCGGCTGGAAGACGTAGAGGATCGTCGCCAGCAGGCCGGTGCAGAACAGGAAGTAGCTCCAGCGCCGGCCGATGCGGTCCACGAGCGGCATCAGCGCGAGGAAGCCGAGCAGGGTGCCGGCGTTCATCAGCACGAAGAACCAGCCGACCGTGGCGGCCTGGCGCGGGACCCCGGCTGGGCCGAGCATCTGGCCGATCCAGCTGGGCAGCAGCGTGAGCGCCCCCCAGCTTCCCATCATGAGCGCGAGCGCGGCCAGGAGGCCGACCACGGTGTTGCGCCGCATCGCCGGGGCGAAGAGGGCCGCGAAGGTCGCGGCCGCGGTGTCCGCCCGCCCGCCGGCCGCGGCGCGCGCCCGCGAGCGGCGCCGCGCGTCGCGCCACAGGGCCGGCTCCGGCAGGCTGCGGCGCACATAGGCGGCGGCCAAGACCGGAACGATTCCAGCGATGAAGACGATACGCCAGCCGAACGGACCGAGCAGCATTGCGATGCCGCCGGCGAGGAAAAGGCCGAACGGATAGGCCATCTGCATCACCTGCATCGCCCGCGCACGCGAGCGGTCCGGCCAGGTCTCGGCGACCAGCGCCCCGCCCGCAGCCCATTCGCCGCCGATGCCGAGCCCCGCGAAGAATTGGCAGAACGCGAGCATCGGCCAGTTGAGCGCGAGTCCGCCGAGGGCGGTGAACACGCCGTAGATGAGGATGGTCCAGACCAGCGTGGCCGACCGGCCGACACGGTCCGCCACGACGCCGAACGCGACGCCACCGAGGCCCCAGCCGAGGATCTTCACCCCGACCACGAGGCCGCCGATGCGCGCGAGCTCGGCGGCGCTGGTGGCGCCGGTGAGATCGTGCAGCGCGGGGACCATGACGAGGATGAACAGGTTGAGGTCCATCGCGTCGAACATCCAGCCGAGGAAGCCCGAGGCCAGCGCGCGCGAGGGCGTGGCGTCGAGCGGGAGCAGGGCCGGGCGGAGCATGGTGGTCATGCGGCGGCCGGCGCCCCGCCCTGGCCTTCGCCCACTCCGCCCTGTCCGGTGCGGGAGGCAAGCTCGATCAGCGCCCGGGTCATCACCTTGCCGTTGGCGTTGCGCGGCAGTTGCCCCACCTGCAGGACGGTCCGCGGCGCCAGCGGGCCGAGGCGCGCGGCGCAGGTGCGGTTCAGCGCGGCGATGTCGATCGGCGCCCTGGCGACGACCGCGGCCGCGACCTGGATCACGCCGTCGCGGTCTGGCATGCCGAAGGCAGCGGCCTCGCTGATCTCGGGCATGGCCAGCAGCACGTCCTCGATCGTGCGCGGGCTGACCTTCATGCCGCCGTGGTTGATGATCTCCACCGCACGGCCGGAGATGACGAGGTAGCCGTCCGCGGTCACCTTGCCGATGTCCCCGGTATAGAACCAGCCGTCGCGGAAGCTCGCGGCCGTCGCCTCGGGATCGTCGAGGTAGCCGGCGATGTCGCCGGGCGTGCGCACGCGGACCAGGCCCTCGGTGCCGGGCGGCAGCGGGCGATGCGCGGCATCCACCGCCTGTGCCTCGACGCCGGGCTCGAGCACGCCCACGGCGTCTGGCACGCGGGCCAGGTCCTCGCAGCGGCCCATGGCGACGACGCTGGTTTCGCTGGCGCCGAAGGTGGCCATGATCTCGGGGCAGAGGCGCATCGAGGCGCGGCGCCAGAGCGGTTCCGGCATGCGGCTGCCGCCGGCGACGATGCAGCGCAGGGCCGGCGGGCGCGGCGCATCCGGCGGCATCGCCTCGAGGATCGACTGCAGCACCGCGGGCGAGGTCATCAGCGAGGTGACGTGCTGCTCCACCAGCGTGCGGCGGAGCTGGCCGGGGTTGGAGAACACAAGCGTGCCGCCGCCGGAGAGAGTGGCGAGCACGATGCGCATCGCCCAGTTGCCGTCCAGGCCGAGCGCACAGAGGACGACCGGCGGGAAGCTCGTGCGCGCGACCGGATGGGCGGTGGCGGCGACGCGCGCGACCATGGCGGCGTGGCTCACCGGGCAGAACCGCGGCATGCCGGTGGTCCCCGAGGTCGCGAAGATGCGGAACAGAGCCGCGTCGCCGCCGTACGGCGGCGCCACCGCGACGGGCGCGGTGAGCCAGGCGCTGTCCAGGGCATACGCCGGCACCCCGGGCGGCGGCGCCTCGCCGGGCGCGACCAGGACCGCGGAGAGATAGCGCGAAGGGACGGACGGGTCGCAGGTGACGATGCCGGCCCGTGCCAGGCCCAGCGCGACGATCAGCCCCAGCGCCTCGTCCCCACCGGCGATGCGCAGCGCGACCACGGTGCCGGGCTGCAGGCCGAGCGCGGTCGCGCGGCCCGCGGCGCGGCGGATCAGCGTGTCGAGCACGCTGAAGGTGACGGTCTTGCCGTCGATGAGGATCAGTGCGGCGGCGTCGGGCCGGGTCTGCGCGACGGCGTGGATGGGATCGACGATGTTCATGGACGCACGCCTACGCCGCCGGCGGGCGGCAGCCAATCCTTCATGCGCTCAGAACTTGGTTGCGACGTGGAGGAGGAACGTGCCGATATTGGTCGACCTGCCGGTGGTGTAGGACGCGCTCGCGCCCAGCGTGAGCGGTCCGACGCGGCTCGCTGTCACGTCGAAGCCGATATTACCAAGGTTCGCGTCGCGCGACGGGGCCTCCACCGCGAAGCCGAGGCCGTTCGAGAAGCTGCCCGAGGTGGTGACGCCCGAGGTGTTGAAGTTGTGCAGGTAATAGGCGTGCACCTCCGGCCGCAGGAGCCAGGCGCCGACCTTGGCAGGCGTGTAGGCGAGGCGTGCGCCGACCCGGCTCTGCACCAGGTCGAGCGAGATGCTGTTGACGTGCGCCGACGGCCCGGAGCCACCGGACATGGTGTAACTGCCGAAGTTCATGTGCAGTTCGCGCAGCGATGCGCTCGGCGTCAGTGTCGCGCCGCCGAACGGCATTTCGTAGCCGACACGCCCCTGGGCGTCGAACTGCGCGCCGCTGTAGGAGCCGTGCTGCTGGCCGAGGAAGGCCATGTTCTGCTTGCTGGTGTACCAATCGTAGCCACCAGCGAGCGCGCCGTCGAAAAAGAAGTTATTGTGCACGTAGCTGGCGTAGACGCCGAGTTGAGCGGTGGAGATCGTGTCGCCGCTGGCGGACGCGCCGCCCGTGTAGTTGATGTTGCTGTTGGCGGCGGCGAAGGCGAAGCCGATTCGCAGGTCCGGCGAGACCAGCGTGTCCGCCCCGAACGCGGCGCCATAGGTGTTGGCGGCGAAGCCCCCGAAGTCCTGCTGCGCGGACTGATAGGCGGTGGAGCCGAATGGCTGCGCCCAGACCATGGTGCCGTGCCCGGCGAAGAGGCTGTCTGGGGTGTGCAGCCCCGCCTGGTGGCTGGAGATGGCATGGCCGAGCGCGGTGTTGGCGCCGAGGCCGTTGGCCAGTTCCGCCGCAGCGGAAGCAACCGAGCGCGGCGCCATCTGCTGCGCGAAGGCGATACGCTGGTCGGGCGGCAGGGCGGCGATGGCGTCGGTGATGGCGGTGAAGGACGAGGCGCTCAGCGCGTTGATGCGCGATGCGAAGGCCGCCGCCGCGCTCGTGAGGTAGGCCGAGCCTGCGGGGAAGAGACCGGCGGCATAGGACAGCAGCGCCGTGTGGGTGGGCACGGCGAAGGTCAGCGTCAGCGTGCCGACCGGGTCGGTGACGGTCGGCGTGCTGAAATAAGGACTGGGACTGTCGCTGACAGCGGTCAGCGTGGTGCCGCTGGTCAGTGTTAGGCCGCCCCGTGCAACGAGGATCGTGCTGGTCGCGGGCAAGTTCGCGGGGCCGGTGAAGTGCAGGAGGACGCTTTTTGGGCCAGGCGTGATCGTTCCGGTGCCAGTGATCGTGAGCACCGCGGGGCCCGTGGCGCCTATGTCGATCTTCAGGCCGCCGCCCGCGCCCTGAACGTAGTTGCCTTGCAGCGTGGCGCTGCCGGTGGTGGCCTCGAGCACACCGTTGTTGGTGGTGAGCGCCGCGCCGACCGTACCGCCGATCGCGGCAGCGGCGCCGGGGGAGATGTTGAGCGCCTGCGCGCCCGAGACCGCGCCGCCACGGGGCGCCATGGCCACCAGGCCCGAGAGGACGTTGACCGTGTCCACCCCGAGGATGTTGCCGCCGAGGGTGAAGCTGCCAGCGCCCAGTGCGAAGTCCGCCACGCCGTGAGTACCGGCCTTGCCGACGACATTGCCGACGATGGCCCCGCCGGCGACGGTCAGCGTATCGCCATAGCTGCTCTGCTTGATGGCGCCGACGATGGTGCCCGCATTGAGGACCGAGAGCGGGAAGGCAGCACCGCTGGAATCGATCGCGATGCCGGACCCGTTTGCCGGCCCGCCCTGGATGAGCCCGCCAGCCACGTTGGTGATGCCGTTGACGATCGAGCGGTCGTTGACGATGGCGGGGCCGAGCAACGAGCGGATGGTGCCGGCGTTGACGAGGGACTGGAGGGTCTCGGCGTTCTCAATCGCGATGCCGTTGGTACCGGTGGCCTGGATGACGCCGCTGACGGCGTTGTCGATGGTTCCGGCCCAGGTATAGGAGTTGACGGTGTTGTCGATGGCGATGCCGTCGCTGCCCGTGGCCTGGATCAGACCGGCGTTGGCTAGCGCGTTCAGCGTGCCGGCATTCTCGATGGCGATGCCGGTGCTGCCGGTGGCCTGGATGATGCCGCCGACGCTGTTCGTCAGGCTGCCGATATAATTGTAGCCCTGGTTCGAGATGGCGACGCCATTGGTGCCGGTCGCCTGGACCAGGCCGCGGTTGGCGATCGCGCCCACCGTGCCCGTGTTCTCGATCGCGGTGCCGCCGGCCCCATTTGCCTCGATGACGGCGCCGGCGGCATTGGTGATGCTGCCGATCCAGGCATAGCCGTTATCGATGGCGATCGCGTTGCCGCCGTTGGCCGCGATGAGGCCGCCGGCGACGTTGGCGATGCTGCCGATCCAGCCGTAGTTCGCGTAGATCGCCTCGCCGTTCTGGGCGGTGGCCAGGATGGAGCCAGCGTTGACGATCGCACCGAGCGAGCCATCATTTTCGATGGCTTTGCCGGAGGCGCCGGTCGCCCGGATGACGCCACCGACATTGTTCGTGATGCTGCCCTTGTACGAGTAACCCTGGTTCAAGACCGCGACACCGCTGGTGCCGGTCGCCTGGATCAGGCCGCTGTTTGAGATCGGGGGCAGGGTACCCGTGTTTTCGATGGCGACGCCGCCGCTCCCGGTGGCCTCGATCACAGCGCCAGCGGCGTTGGAGATGCTGCCGATATATTGATAATTATTCCGGATCGCGGCTGCGTTGGTTCCGGTGGCCAGGATGAGGCCCGCGTTGGCGATCGCATTCAGCGTGCCGTCGTTCCAGATCGCGGAGGCGGTCGGGCCGCTCGCCCGGATGGTGCCGCCGACGTTATTGATGATCGAGCCGAGCGACGCGCCGCCGCCGATCTCGATGCCGGCGCCGAGGCCGGCGGCGGTCTGATCCGAAGCGATGGTGCCGCTGTTGAGGATCGCGGCGACTCCGGGGACGCCGACGCCCACGGCGGGCTGCGAGCCGACGGCAGTGGACCCGATCGTCAGCCCGCCGGTGCCGGTGACGGTCAGAGTCTGCCCGTTGAGCAACTGCAGCAGCGTGGTCAGGCCGCTCCGCTGGGTCGAGACCGTGACGTTGTTGGGGACGATGGGGGTTGCGCGTGCGCCCCCGCCCGAGGCGAGGGTTGCGAAACCCGCCGCCGATGCAAGCAGCAGCGTACGCAGCGATGGCGCGGCAATGCGGTCCAAGCGGTATCCCCTATACCTGCGAGTACCGGCACGTACCGACACTGCGTGACTAGACAAGCAACGTTTATTTATCTTCCGCTGAAACCGGTCACCTCCGGCGATCAGCCTCGCGGGTTATGAGATCACGGACCCGTGAGGGACGCAAGGGGGGTCGTTGCGGACTCGAATGTGAATTCCCGAGCGGAGCGTTTTCGGGGCAGCGTGGTTTACGGGAGTTCCGCGACGTAGCGCCGGTCTGATTCAAGCTGCCTGCCGGGAGGGGCCGACAGGTGTGGCGGAGCCGCCGCGTCACCTGCTCCAGCGCAGGGTTGCGAGGCTGCGGGCAACGCGGGCGATGAGCTGGCCCTGGGTGCGGACCTCCGCCTTGGCCGCGGCGCGCTTGAGCAGGGTGCGGGCGGTCTCGATGGAGATGCCGCGGGCGGAAGCCGCCTCGTCCAGCGATTCACCCTTGGCGAGGGATGTCGCGATCCTGGCCTCGGCCGGTGTCATGCCGAACTGCCGCGCCAGCATCTCGGCATCGAGGCGCAGGGATTGCGCCGGGTCCGACATGAAGACGGCGGTGAGCGGCTCCGCCGGCATTCCCATCGCCCCGCCGTCCCGAAGGGGCGACACCATCACCGCCACGGTTCCCTCGGCCCCCGCTATCTCCAGGCGGAGAATGCTGGTGGCCGCGCCGCCGCGGTCCCAGGCCAGCGAGGCGGCATTTGCCAGTTCCCTGCGGAGCAGCGCGTCATGACGCGGCAGCCGGGTTTCGAGACGCCCCGCGGTCACGCGCAGCGGCCAGCCGGGGCGCCGAAGCACCTCCGCGGCAGCCGTGTTCATGTGCCGGAGGGTTCTTTCATCGTCGACCAGAAGGACGGGCAGCGGGAAATGGTCGAGCGTGAAAGCCAA
Source organism: Pseudomonadota bacterium (assembly GCA_021785335.1). The sequence goes on along the minus strand of JAJYFW010000027.1, from coordinate 2,055 downwards.
TCCTTCGGCCAGCACCTCGGCGCGGCGCAGTTGCCGGTGCAGTTGCAGGGCGCGGATGACGTGCGGCGTGAGGCGCTCGAAGAAGGCCACGTCCGGTTCCGGGAATGCACTGCCTGCAAGGTTTCGATGGACGCTGAGTATGCCGCTGCGCTCGCGAGAGCCAAACAGCACCATTGCCATGCTGTGCCCGAACCCGGCGGCGCGGTAGAAATCCTCGAAGATCTCGCTTCCCTCGATGTCGGAGAAACGCATCTCGCGGTCATCGACGAAGACGTGACCCGGCCGCAGCGCCGCAATCGGCAGCCGCCTGCCGGCGAGGCTGCCGTAGTATTCCTTGTAGTCATCGAGCAGATCGGCCGTCCATCCGGAGAAGGCAGCGAAGGCGCACTGCTTCATTACGGTCGTCATGTCGCGGTGGAACAACGCCGATACTTCGGCGCCGACGGCCTCGCGGATCGCCCGCAATGCCGCCGCCCAGAGCTTTTCATCGAGGGCGGCATCATAGATCGACGATATTACTGAATTTTCGACAATTTTGTCGAAACTGCCGTGTTCCGTCATGGATGCGTGCCAGACGTGTTCAGCGTGAGTGGGCGTCGGATGCCAATTTGATACGATGCCGAGGCTTCCTCGCGGGAATCAAAAAAGATTAATTTCCAGTGAGCCATTCCGGCTCCGCTCTCATTGAGAATGCTTCCCGAGGACTTTCCTCGCGCTGTCGACAGTTTTCTCCTGTCGGCACTGCCGCGATTTCGTCGCTACCGTTTCGTTCTTCTTCCGTCGCCTTGCCGATTTCGACGGCCATTTGGAGCTGCAATCGTGCCGGAGCCGCGCGGATGGATCGGTGAGTGACGATCCGCGCGTCGATGCTGTCGCGGTGCGCCCGGCACCCCGCGGGTGGTCGCCACCGCGAACCGCCCGTTGACGCGGGGTCTGGAAGTGCCCGCGTCACCCGAATGGGGGATGCGGCGGCCAGGAGGCGCGATTATGAGAGGTGCCACTTGCCGGCCATCGTGTCGAAAGTTGCGAGGGCTGGGCTATCGGATACGCGGCGAGCATCACGGCGCCCGACCTTACAGGGGAGGAATGAATGCACGGACGTGAGTGTGTCCTCGTGGTGGAGGCAGTCGCCGATCGGCGCAGCGGCCTGGTGTCCATCCTGCGTGGAGCGGGAATGGAAACGGAAGCGGCGCAAAGCGCGCCCGAAGCGGCCAGGAAACTCGCCGTGTGGCAACGTTTCGCGGCCGCCGTGATTGCCCGGGATCTTCCCGGAGAGGGGGGCGTCGCCCTGATCTCCCGCCTGCGTGCGCAAAGGGTGCGGGTCCCGTTGCTGCTTGCGGGTAGCTCCATGGATGACGACGCCGTGGTGGACGCGCTGGAGGCCGGAGCGGACGATGTCGTGGCCTACCCGGTTCGGCCGGCGCTTTTCATTGCACGGCTCAGGGCGCAGCTGCGCAGCTTCGCGAGCGGCGAGGACAGCGATATCCAGCTCGGGCCGTTTCGGCTCGACGCGCGCACGCGGATGCTGATCGGGCCGAGCGGACACCGCCGCGCCCGCCTGACGGAGACGGAACTCGCTGTCCTGCGGCAGTTGCACCGCGCCAGGGGCGCGCGCGTCGACCACGGCTTCCTGATGCGGAATGTCTGGGGTTACGCGCCAGACGCGAAGTCCCACACGCTTGCCACGCATGTCTACCGGCTGCGGCGCAAGCTTCAGATGGGAGACGAGGCCCCGCAACTCGCGATCCATTGCGATATGAAGGGCTATCGCCTGGAGATCTCGATGTTTCCCGATGCCGGTCCGCCGGCGGCGCGCGGCGGTGCCGATCCGGGTGCTGCCGCTTTCGCGCTCTAGCCGGGAACGGGCAGCCGTGCAGGGCTAATTTTGCGAGCGTCACCCAAACGGGTGACGCCTGGAATATTCCGCTGGTCGCAGAATGAAAAGGTGAAGGCGCGCCGCCGTGAACGGCTGAGCCGTTCGATCGGCCGCCTCCGCAAGGCGCTTTGGCAGGGGGATCCATGTCGGGAAACATCACGGGCAATCGCACCGTCGGG